>JBOHKJ010000502.1:0-3590 GCA_050728975.1 Kiloniellales bacterium
GTCTTTGCGTGGGCGGAGGCAGTGGTGAGCCGACTGCATTGGGATCGCCTCACCGTGCTGATCGTCGACGACAACAATTTCGTCTGCGAGCTGTTGACCACCACGCTCCGCAACTTCGGGATCGGCACGGTCGAGCGCGAGGCCGACGGGGCCGCCGCGATCGAGCGTCTCAAGAACAGCATGAGCGATCCCATCGCCGCCAAGCTGGGAACGGTAGACCTCGTGCTGTCCGACTATGTCATGCCCAACGTCGACGGCCTGCTGTTCCTGCGCTGGCTTAGAACCGGCGACGGCGTTCCGGATCGCTTCGTTCCCTTCATCATGGTTTCCGGCGCGGCGGACCGCGAGGTGGTGGAACAGGCGCGCAACGCGGGGGTTACCGAGTTCCTTGCCAAGCCCTTCTCTGCGCGGGCCATCGCCGACCGTCTGCTCCACGTGATCAACAACCCGCGCATGTTCGTGCTGGCGCCGCGCTATTTCGGGCCCGACAGGCGCCGAACCGCGATGTCCGTCGCGGTCGATCGGCGCAATCCCGATACGTCGGAGATCCAGGTCGTGCATCGTCGCTCCAAGGCCAAGTCTTTGCGGGAAGACGTGCGTGCGATCCATTTCCAGATCAGCAATCGCCTGGCCGACAAGCTGGGCGCGAACCTGCTGAAGGGGCAGGTCGATATCGACCCCGCGCTCATTCGCGCCGCGGAGCAGCGGATTCAGGCCATGGTCGGAGACTATTCCGATTGGGTGGCGCAGTCGATCGATTCGATGGTGGCGTCTCACGCGGCGTTGAAGGAGGGCGGGGGGGATCCGAAAGCCCATGTGCTGAATATCAACACCATCGCCCACGAGCTGCGCGGCCAGGGTGGAATCTTCGACTACCCCTTGATCACCGCTTGCGGCAAGTCGTTGTACGAGGCGACGCAGCCCAGCAAGTTCGTGAACTCGCCCCAGGTTCTGGATCTCATCCAGGCCCACATCGATACCATTCGCACGGTCTTCAAGAATAAGATCAAGGGCGACGGCGGCGAAGTTGGAACCACTCTGCTCGCCGATATCGAGGTGGCGACCCGCAAGTTCGGCAGTCTGCGCGCTCGGCGCTGAGCGGCACGGTGGCGCGCGGGCAAGGGGGAGGCTGTTGCTCGACGCCTGGATGCGCCAGCGGATCGATCCGCCGCTCGATCGCCTCGGCCGCTGCATGGCCGAGGCGGGACTGAGCGCCAATCAGGTAACTCTCGGCGGCTTTCTGCTGGGGCTGATGGCGCTGCCGCTGCTGGCGACGGGAGAGATGCTGCCGGCGCTGGTCGTGATTCTGCTCAATCGCCTGTCCGACGGCCTCGACGGTGCGATCGCCCGCCACAAGGGGACGAGCGATTTCGGCGGTTACCTCGATATCGTCTGCGACTTTCTTTTCTACGCCGCGGTCCCCTTCGGCTTCGCGCTGGCCGATCCGGCCGCCAACGCACTGCCGGCCGCCTTTCTGATCTTCTCCTTCGTTGCCACCGGCACCAGCTTCCTCGCTTACGCGGTCTTCGCCGCCAAGCGCGGCATCACCACGGCGGCACGTGGGTCGAAAGGCCTTTATTACCTTGGCGGCCTCACCGAGGGGACCGAGACCATCCTGCTGTTCGTAGCGATCTGCCTCTGGCCGGCCATCTTTCCCTGGGCGGCTTGGATCTTCGGCGCGCTCTGCTGGCTGACCGCGGCGACCCGCATCGCCGAGGCCTGGCGCAGCTTCGGCAGGCCCTGAAGGTACGCTGAAAGCTTCGCATTTTATCTAAAATACTGTTTAAAAACAATTATTTGCGCTATTTGGGAAAGCCTGATAGGGTGGCAGGCAAGGTAACCCTTAGGGCCGCATTTGGGCCCAAGGAGTCCTCATGGTCGCCAATCTCTCCGTTCCCCTGTCGGGCCTTGCAGCCGCTGCCAAGCGGCTCCAGGTTTCGGCCGAGAACGTCGCCAACCTGCGCAGCGTGGGCTATGCGCCCGACCGCAGCCAGCGCGAGCAGGAAGGATACCAGGCGCGCCGGGTCCAGCAGGTCTCGACCGCCAGCGGCGGCGTCAAGGCGACGCCGGTTCCGATCTCGCCCGCCTCGGTACTGTCCTACGAGCCGAGCGATCCCGACGCTGACGCAGAGGGCCTGATCGCGCGGCCCAATGTCTCGCTCGAGGAAGAACTGATCGAGCAACTGCTCGCCGAGAAGGCCTACAAGGCCAATCTCAAGGTGATCGAAGCTCAGGACGAGATGCTGGGCCGCGTCCTCGACATCGAATCTTAGTCGCTTCCGCGCCGCTCAGGAGCCGCAAGCTGCGCGTCCGGCCGCGGGATGCTGGGCGTTTGCCAGCGCACCAGATTGAGCGCGTTGCCGCCGAGGATGATCGCCGCGCCTAGCGCCACCCATAGGCTTAGCGCCTCGCCGTAGAAGAGGTAGCCCACCACCGCGATCAGCGGCAGGCGCAGGAAGTCGAGCGGCACCACCACCACGGCGTCGGCATGGCGCAGTGCGTTGGCGACACAGTAGTGCGCGCTGAGGGCCGTCACCCCCACCGCGACGATCCACGGCCAAGCGGCAAGGCTCGGCCAGCTCCAATCGGCGAGCGCCAGGACGAAGCCGAGCGGCAGCTGTAGTGCCGTCATGTAGAACAGGATCGCGAGCGCGGAATCCTCGAGCGCCAGGCGCCGGGTGAGGGTGTGCGAGGTGGCGTAACCGAGCGCGCTGATCAGGAGCGCCAGGGTCGGAAAATCGAGCGATCGCACGCCCGGGCGCAAGAGCACAAGAACTCCAATGAAGCCAAGCGCGATCGCCAGGAACCGCCGCGGAGTCAAGCGCTCGCGCAGCAGGAACGGAGCCAGGATCGCGGTCCAGATGGGTGCCGTGAACTCGATTGCGAAGACCTCGACCAGTGGCACGAACGCGAGCCCATAGAACCAGCCGGCCTGACCGACGAAGTGGGCGAGGTTGCGGACGACGTGGCTGCCAAGCCGCCGAGTCCTGAGCTCGCGTGCGCGGCGCCCGGCCAAGATGACGATGGCTAGGATCAGCAGGCCGACGACGCTGCGAAGGAAGAGGATTTCGAAGGTCGCAATCTCGGCCGAGAGCTCGCGCCCGCCGACTGCCATCGCCATGAAGGAAAGCAAGGCGCCGCCCATCCAGGCGGCCGCCAGCCAGATCCCGCTCATCGTCGTAACGACTCCCCGGCGCTTGCTTTTGCGGCGCGGAGCCTAGAGCAGTTCCGGGTCAGATGGAATCGCCCCGGCTGAAATTGCCTGGGAGGCGATCCATCGACCCGGTCGCATCAGTTCTATTCGCTAACTGTCGAGCGCCATTCTGCTGTCCAAACCTCGAGAAGAGGAAGACGCCGAGGCAAGCGCGGCGCGACGGGCGGCCTCCGGCTGCGAAAGAACCTTTATGACGCTAACGGTCCTGCGGCTGCCGTCCGGCGCGGGATAGACGATCGACTGCCCTTCCGACAATCCGATCAGC
The DNA here is from genome assembly GCA_050728975.1 of Kiloniellales bacterium. GTDB lineage: Bacteria > Pseudomonadota > Alphaproteobacteria > Kiloniellales > JBOHKJ01 > JBOHKJ01. Next base: position 3,480 of record JBOHKJ010000502.1, read on the forward strand.
GCGGCGCCGGTCGGCGAGAGAACGGAGATCGCGTCGTCGTAGAACTCGCGTTCGCCGGGATAGGCCAGCGTGGCGATCTGGCAGAAGTCCTTATCGTCCTCGCTGAAGGCG
>JBOHKJ010000503.1:0-4146 GCA_050728975.1 Kiloniellales bacterium
GCTCCACGACGTGGTCGAGGACACCGACGCCTCGATTGCCGATATCCAGCAGCTCTTCGGCAAGGACGTGGCGCGACTGGTCGACGGCGTCACCAAGCTGTCGCGTATCGAGCTGCAGTCGGAGACCAGCCAGCACGCCGAGAATTTCCGCAAGCTGGTGCTGGCGATGTCGGAGGATATTCGCGTCCTGCTGGTCAAGCTGGCCGACCGCCTGCACAACATGCGCACGCTCCACTACGTCAAGTCGCCGGAGAAGCGCCGCCGCGTCGCCCGCGACACCATGGACATCTATGCGCCGCTCGCCGAGCGCATCGGCATGCAGCGCTTCAAGGACGAGCTCGAGGACTTGGCCTTCGGCCAGCTCAATCCAGAGGGGCGGGCCTCGATCCTGGCGCGTCTCGAGTTCCTGAAGGGGCAAGGGGAAGACCTGCCGGCGCGCATTATCGAGCGGCTGCGCCGCGACATGAGCGAGGGCGGAGTGAAAGCCCAGATCTCGGGCCGGATGAAGACCCCCTTCTCGATTTGGCGCAAGATGCAGGTGAAGCAGGTCGCCTTCGAGCAGCTCTCCGACATCATGGCCTTCCGTGTGGGCGTCGATAGCGTCGGCGATTGCTATCAGGTGCTCGGTATCCTGCACAGCAAGTATCCGGTCGTGCCGGGCCGCTTCAAGGATTACATATCGACGCCGAAGCCGAACGGCTACCGCTCGCTGCACACCGGCATCATCGGCCCCGAGCGCCAGCGCATCGAAATCCAGATCCGCACCAATGAGATGCACGAGATAGCCGACTTCGGCGTCGCCGCCCATTGGAAGCACAAGCAGGCCGACCCCAAGGTCGACGGCCGGCAATACCGCTGGCTGCGCGAGCTGCTCGACATTCTGGAGCAGGCCTCCAATCCCGAGGAGTTCCTGGAACATACCAAGATGGAGATGTTCCAGGACCAGGTGTTCTGCTTCACGCCGAAGGGCGACCTCGTAGCGCTGCCGCGCGGGGCCACTCCGGTCGACTTCGCCTACGCGGTTCACTCCGAAGTCGGCGACACCTGCGTCGGCTGCAAGGTGAATGGCCAGATGGTACCGCTGCGCACCCGCCTCGCCAACGGCGATCAGGTGGAGGTCATAAACTCCAAGGCTCAGACGCCCTCGCCGGACTGGGAGCGCTTCGTCGTCACCGGCAAGGCCAAGGCGCGAATCCGCCGCTTCGTCCGCTTGCAGGAGCGCGAGCAGTACAGCGAGCTCGGCCGCCAGCTTCTGCAGAAGGCCTTCCGCGCCGAGGGCCAGGAGCTGACCGACAAGGCGCTGGAAGGCGTGCTGAAGAAGTTCAAGAGCGACACGCCGCTCGACCTCTATGTCCAGGTCGGGCAGGGCCATCGCAGCGCCAAGGAAGTGGTCGAGGCGGTTTACCCCGGCTCCAAGCCTGTCTCGCGGCTGCGCAGCGCGCTGACGCTGCGCGGGCGCAGCAAGCGCGTCAACGATTCCGCCGTGCCGATCCGCGGGCTCATTCCCGGCATGGCGGTGCACTACGCCCACTGCTGCCATCCGCTGCCGGGCGATCGCATCGTCGGGATCGTGACCACCGGCAAGGGGGTAACAGTCCATACCATCGATTGCGAGACGCTGCTCAACTTCCAGGACTCGCCGGAACGCTGGGTCGACGTTTCCTGGGAGATCAACGACGAGCACAACCACCACATCGGGCGGCTGTTCGTGGTGGTCGCCAACGAGCCCGGCAGCCTCGGCAGCCTCACCACCATCATCGGCAAGAATCAGGGCAATATCTCGAACCTCAAGATCACCAACCGCTCGCTCGATTTCTTCGAGATGCTGGTGGACGTCGAGGTTCAGGACGTGAAGCACCTCAGCAACATCATCGCCGCCCTGCGGGCGACCACTGCCATCTCCTCGGTCGAGCGAGCGCGTGGCTAGAGCGGATCGCGATCGAGTGGAACCTGATCGGGGTTCCGATCGATCGCGTGAATCCGCTCAACACTCAGCGACTAGAGCGGGCAGCGAGAGCGGCCGGAGCGCCTGAATGGTCTTCCGCCGCCGCAATCCGGTTCCGCTGTCCCGCCGCTTGAGGGAGCTGATCTGGCCGCGCGCCGGCTGGGGCCGCACTTCGACCTACTTCGCCCATCGCCTGCGCCGGCTGCCTGGCACGCCGGGTTGGATCGCCGCCGGCTTCGCCAGCGGGGCGGCAATTTCCATGACGCCGTTTTACGGGCTGCATTTCTTGCTCTCGGTTCTGCTCGCACTGCTGGTACGAGGCAGCCTTGTCGCGTCGGCGCTGGGGACCGTGATCGGCAATCCCTGGACGATTCCGCCGATTGCCGCCTGGAACTTCTGGCTGGGCCATCGGATGCTCGGCGGCAATACCTGGATCGGGTTGCCGGAACATATTTCTTTTCAGTACATTATCGGCAATCTCTGGACTATTATGACAGATCATTTTTGGGAGATATTCTGGCCGATTATGGTCGGCAGCATTCCGACTGCCATCGTTGCCTGGTTCGCGTTCTACTTCCCGCTGCGCTCGCTGGTCGCCAGCTATCAGCGGGCTCGGCGCTGGCGGATCGGGCGGGCCGCGAAGCGGCGCGCCGAGAAGGCGGCCCGGGACGCGGAGGTCCGGCAAGCGGAAGCCCAAGCGCGCCAGGCCCAAGCCGAATCAAAGGCGAACGAGGGCCCGGTGGAGCGAAAGACGGAAGACGGTAAGGTTCTGGAGACAATGGAGCAGCAGCGGCAATGAGCAAGCGCAGCCTACGTCTCGGCGTGAACATCGACCACGTCGCAACCATCAGGAACGCGCGCGGCGGCGGCCATCCCGATCCGGTGCGCGCGGCCAAATTAGCGGCCGCTGCAGGCGCCGACGGCATCACCGCGCACCTGCGCGAGGATCGCCGCCACATCTCCGACCGCGACATCGACCGCCTGATGGATGCGCTCGATCTGCCGCTCAATCTGGAGATCGCGGCCACCGAGGAGATGCTGGCGATCGCCCTCGACCACAAGCCGCACGCCACCTGCATCGTGCCGGAAAAGCGCAGCGAGGTGACCACAGAAGGCGGCCTCGACGCCGCCGGTGGCGAGGCCTTTTTACGTCCCTACGTCGAGCGGCTTACCGCTGCCGGAATCCGGGTGTCGCTGTTCATCGACCCCGACGCGCGCCAGCTGGAGGCGGCGCGGCGGCTCGGCGCCCCGGTCGTAGAGCTTCACACCGGCGCCTTCTGCGAGGCGGCGCTCGCGGAGCCTGGCGGGCGCGAGGCAGGCGAGGAGCTGGTGCGGCTGGCCGAGGGCGCACGGGTTGCCGAGCGGCTCGGCCTCGAATGCCATGCCGGGCATGGCCTTACGTTCGACACCGTGGGATCGGTCGCCGCCATTACCAGCGTCGTCGAGCTCAATATCGGCCATTTCCTGGTCGGCGAAGCGATCTTCGGCGGCCTGGAAAGCGCCATCAAGCGGATGCGGGCGCTGATGGACAAGGCGCGCGCGGCGGCGGACGGCGCACGCTCGGCCTGAAGTTCAGGCGGACAGGACGGATTCGGCAGGGATGATCCTCGGCATCGGCAACGATCTGGTCGACATCCGCCGCATCGAGCGCACCTTGGAGCGTTTCGGCGAGCGCTTCGTCGCCCGGATCTTCACCGACATCGAGCAGCGAAAATCCGACCGCCGGGCCCAGCGGGCGGCCAGCTACGCCAAGCGTTTCGCCGCCAAGGAGGCCTGCGCCAAGGCGCTGGGGACAGGCGTGCCGCGGCGCGGGGTCCACTGGCGCGACCTGGGTGTCGTCAATCTGCCGAGCGGTCAGCCGACCATGGCCTTGACCGGCGGGGCGGCACGGCGCTTGGCGGAACTGGTCCCGGCTGGTATGCAGGCGCAGATCGACGTGACCCTCACCGACGACTATCCCCTCGCAGAGGCCATCGTGATCATCACCGCCCTCCCGGCGGCCCAGTAGCGGCGCTGGGAGGGCGCGGCTCGCTCCCCGGTCTTACAAGCAAGTAAAGAGACAATGGAAATCTGGATGTCGAAGAAAGCAGGCAGCGCACTCGGCGAGACCCTGCGCACAATTCTCTACGCCGTGCTGATCGCCCTCGGCATCCGCACCTTCGCCTACGAGCCCTTCAACATACCGTCCAGCTCGATGGAGC
>JBOHKJ010000504.1:0-4216 GCA_050728975.1 Kiloniellales bacterium
CGCCTTCAGCAGGCCGGCCAGCATCGCCGCCTCGTAGAGCGATACCTCCCGCGCCGGCTTGTTGAAGTAGTGCCAGGACGCGGCATCGACGCCGTGTGTGCCGGCGCCCAGATAGACCCGATTGAGATAGAGCGTGAGGATCTGATCCTTCGTGAAATGCCACTCGAGCCAGAACGCCAGCAGCAGCTCCTGCACCTTGCGCTTCAGGGTGCGGTCGGGCGAGAGGAAGAGGTTCTTGGCCAGCTGCTGGGTAATGGTCGAGCCGCCTTGGACAATGCGGCCGGCTTCGATGTTGACGTAGATCGCGCGCAGCACACCCAGCGGATCGACGCCGGGATGGCTGTAGAAGCGCCGATCTTCGACCGCCATCACGGCCTTCGGCAGATAGGATGGCAGCGCGCCGAGCCTGACCGCCTTGCCGTAGACCGGGCCGAAGCTGGCGAAGCGCGAGCCGTCGGCGGCGATCAGCGTGATCGAGGGTTGGCGGGTCGGCGGCTCGATCGAGAGCGCCGGAAGGTCGTAGGCATACCAGCCAACCAGGCCGACCAGAGCGAGCCCGCCCCAAATCGTGGCGGCGGCGAACCAGGAGAGAAGACGCCGACCTGTCGAGCGGGCGCGCCGACCTTTGGCCGCCCGCGCCCCGGCGCCGCGCGCTCGTCGGCGCGTCGTGCCACCCCTTTCCCGCTTGCCTGCCATTGGCGGTTACTTAGTCTAAGCGGCCGCCCAACGCCAGATTAGGAATGGAGGCATTTTCATGGCGGGTATCGCGATTCGCGCGGCAGCCAGGAAAGACGCCGGAAGCCTGGCCCGACTCTGTGCGGCGCTCAGCGCGCACGAGGGCGAAAGCGCCCCGGCGTTCACCGCCGAAACCGTGCTGCGCGACGGCTTCGGGCCGAATCGCGCGTTCGAGCTGCTGGTCGCCGAAACAGCCGGCCGGCTCGTAGGCTACGCGCTTTTCTATCCGGTTTTCGATACCCAGACCGCGGCGCGCGGTATCCATATCGGCGATCTCTTCGTCGCGGCGGAAGCGCGGCATCGGGGCGTGGGCCGGGCGCTGATGGCTGCAGTGGCGCGCCGTGCCCGGGCTGCCGGCGGGCAGTTCATCGCTTGGAACGCGCTCGCCGGAAACCGGGAGGCGCAAGCCTTCTACCGCACGCTCGGCGAGCTGGAGGAGCGGGTGCAGAGCTGGTCGGCCTGCGGCACAGCATTCGCGGCGCTCGCCGAAAGCTAGCCGCTAGACGTCGAGGTTGGCGACCTCCAGCGCGTGGGTCTGGATGAAGTCACGGCGCGGCTCCACCACATCGCCCATTAGCGTCGCGAAAATCTCGCCTGCCTCGTCGCTGTGGGCGACCTTGACCTGGAGCAGCGTGCGCATCTCCGGATCGAGCGTAGTCTCCCAGAGCTGTTCGGGGTTCATCTCGCCCAAACCCTTGTAGCGCGATATGGTCACGCCCTTGCGGCCGAGCTCGAAGATGCCGTCGGCGAGCGCGCGCGGGCCGTGAATACGGATCTCGCGTTCCTTGGCGAGCAGTCGACCGTGAGCGAGGTAGTGGTCCTGCAGCTCCTTCGCCATCTCGTTGAGGCGACGTGCCTCGCTGGAGCGGAGCAGCGTGGCATCGAAGGCGTAGCGCTGGGAGACACCGCGCAGCAGGCGCGAGAACAGCAAGCCACCGTCGGCCGCCGCCTCGCCATGCCAGCCGCGCTCGTACTCGCTGGAGAGCGCGTTCAGGCGCCTGGCGATGTAGTCGGCCGCTTCCGTCGCACGCTTGGCATCGGTAATGAGGTCGGGATTGAGTGCGCCGGCGATCGCTGCCTGCTCGACCACCGCCCAGTCGCCGACCTTGCGCACCAGCGGCTCCATCAGGTGCTTGGCGTGGACCGCGTGCTCCACCATCTCGCGCAGATGCTCGCCGGCAACCTGGGAGCCGTCGCCGAGCTCGAGCAGTGTGTCCTTCACGCCGGTGTCGATCAGATAGGACTCCAGCTCCTGATCGCCCTTGAGGTAGTGGATCGAATCGCCGCGCTTGGCGCGATAGAGCGGCGGCTGAGCGATGTAAAGGTGGCCCTTCTCGATGATCTCCGGCATCTGGCGGAAGAAGAAGGTCAGCAGCAGCGTGCGAATGTGACTGCCATCGACGTCGGCGTCGGTCATGATCACGATCTTGTGGTAGCGCAGCTTGGCGATGTCGAACTCGTCGGAGCCGATGCCGGTCCCGAGCGCCGTGATGAGCGTGCCGATCTCCGCCGAGGAGAGCATCTTGTCGAAACGCGCGCGCTCTACGTTGAGTATCTTGCCGCGCAGCGGCAGGATCGCCTGGAAGCGGCGGTCGCGCCCCTGCTTGGCCGAGCCGCCGGCGGAATCGCCCTCGACGATGAACAGCTCCGAGAGAGCCGGATCGCGCTCCTGGCAGTCGGCGAGCTTGCCGGGGAGCGATGCCATGTCCAGCGCGCCCTTGCGCCGCGTCAGCTCGCGCGCCTTGCGCGCCGCCTCGCGTGCGGCGGCGGCCTCCACCACCTTGGCAACGATGCGCCGGGCGTCGGCCGGATGCTCCTCGAAATACTGGCTGAGGCGATCGTTCACCACTCCTTCGACCACCGGGCGGACCTCGGAAGAGACCAGCTTGTCCTTGGTTTGGCTGGAGAATTTCGGGTCCGGGACCTTGACTGAGAGGACACAGGTCAGCCCCTCGCGGGCATCGTCGCCGGTCAGGGTCAGCTTCTCCCGGCGGCCGACCGTCGAGGCGGCGGCGTAGGCGTTGATCTGGCGCGTCAGTGCGCCGCGGAATCCGGCCAGGTGCGTGCCGCCGTCGCGCTGTGGGATGTTGTTGGTAAAGCAGAGCACTGTCTCGTGGTAGCTGTCGTTCCATTGCAGCGCGGCCTCGATCGTGATGCCGTCGCGTTCCACGGAGAACAGGATCGGCTGCTCGACCAGCGGCGTCTTGGTGCGGTCGAGATACTTGACGAAGGCGGCCAGCCCGCCCTCGTAGTGAAGGTCGATGGTCTTGCTTTCGGCGTGGCGGTCGTCTATCAGCTGCAGGCGGACGCCCGAATTGAGAAAGGCGAGCTCGCGCAAGCGATGCTCCAGCGTCGCAAGGTCGAACTCTGTCATCGTGAAGATCTTCTTCGACGGCAGGAAGGTGACCTCCGTGCCGCGCCTGTCGCCCGACTCGCCTACCACTTTCAAGGGAGACTCGACGCGCCCCTCGAGGAAACGCACGAAATGCTCCTTGCCGTCGCGCCAGATGGTCAGGTCCAGCCATTCGGAGAGCGCGTTGACCACCGAGACGCCGACCCCATGCAGGCCGCCGGAGACCTTGTAGGAGTTCTGGTCGAACTTTCCGCCGGCGTGAAGTTGGGTCATGATGACCTCGGCGGCGGAAACGCCTTCCTCTTTGTGGATGTCGACCGGTATGCCGCGACCGTTGTCGCGCACGGTCACCGATCCGTCGCCGTTCAGGACCACTTCGACGGTGTCGCAGAAGCCGGCGAGCGCCTCGTCGATCGAGTTGTCCACCACTTCGTAGACCATGTGATGCAGGCCCGAGCCGTCGTCGGTATCGCCGATGTACATGCCCGGACGCTTGCGCACCGCATCGAGGCCGCGCAGCACCTTGATCTGCTCGGCGCCGTAGTCCGCGCCGCCCTTGTTCTTTTTCTTTTTCTCGTCGTCGTCTTTGCGAGTCATGGTCGCCGCTCTCAAGTCGTGTAGGGGCTCTGCCTGACGATCTGCGCGTCGGCCACGCCGAAGAAATCGGCGGCGCCTTCCAGCTCGGCGAAAGGCTCGCGTTCGGTGCCGCTCATCCAGGCCTGGGCGCCGAGACCCAGCACCTGATCGAAGAGGGCGCGGCGATGGGCGGCATCGAGATGAGCCACCACCTCGTCCAGCAGCAGTAGCGGCGGCGTCCCGCGATCGAGCGCGAGCAGCCGCGACTGCGCCAGCACCAGTGACAGCAGCAGTGCCTTCTGCTCGCCGGTCGAGCAGTGCGCGGCCGGAAGCTGGCGGCCGAGGTGGGTGACCGAGAGATCGCTGCGCTGGGGGCCGGAGGAGGCGCCGCCGCCCTCGGCATCCTGGGTGCGCCCCGCGGCGAGCCGCTCGCGCAGCACCTCTTCGGCCGCGAGCGCCGGCTGTTGCTCGAGCAGCGCATCGACCTCGCCGTCGAGCGCGAGCGCCACCGGCGGGAAGGGCGCGCAAGTCTCGCGGCCGGCGAGGTTGAGG
>JBOHKJ010000505.1:0-4669 GCA_050728975.1 Kiloniellales bacterium
CCGGAAAGCCGAGCGGGCCGCGACTCAAGTAGTCCTGGCAGCCATGATCGACCGCCGGAATGTAGTTCTTGGGAATCGCTCGCCGACTTCGACGACGCGCTGCTCGAGCAGCTGCTGGAAGAAAAGGTGCCGGCCAAGGACGAGGTCTACCGCCAGATCGCCAAGGATCTCGAAAACGACCTCATCGTGCCGGTGCTGCTGGGCTCGGCGCTCGACGACAACGGCATCACCCGTCTCTGGAAGACGCTGCGCCACGACGGCCCGACCGCCGATGCGACCGCCACGCGGCTCGGCATTCCCGAAGCGGGCGCGCTTGCCGCGACGGTGGTGAAGACATTGCATCAGTCGCACACCGGCAAGCTGTCGATCGCGCGGCTGTGGCGCGGGACGATCGACGACGGCCAGAGCTTCGACGGCGACCGCCTCTCCGGCCTGTTCCACCTTCATGGCACCAACCCGCAGAAGGTGACTCAGGCCAACGCGGGCGAGCTGGTGGCGCTGGGCCGCATGGAGAGTCTCAAGACCGGTCAGCTGCTGGACGAGAACGGCCCGGTCGAGGGTGCCGAGCTGATCTGGCCGGAGACGCCGAAGCCGGTCTACGCGCTGGCGCTCACGCCGCAGAACCGCCAGGACGAAGTCAAGCTGACCGCGAGCCTCGCCAAGCTGATCGAGGAGGACGCCTCGCTGGCGCTGGAGCACAACGCCGACACCCATCAGATGCTCTTGTGGGGCCAGGGCGAGATTCAATTGCAGCTCGCGGTCGAGCGGCTCAAAAGCAAGTACAACGTGGCGGTCGAGACCGGGCGGCCGCTGACCGCCTACAAGGAGACGATTCGCCGCGGCATCAAGCAGCACTCGCGCTTCAAGCGGCAGAGCGGCGGCCACGGCCAGTTCGCCGATGTCCAGATCGAGATCAAGCCGCTGCAGCGCGGACGCGGATTCGAGTTCGTGAACAACATCGTCGGCGGAGCGATCCCCAAGAACTACATTCCGGCGGTCGATCATGGCTGCCAGGACTACTTGAGTCGCGGCCCGCTCGGCTTTCCGGTGGTCGACGTCCAGGTGACGCTGTTCGACGGCCAGTTCCATTCGGTCGACAGCAGCGACCAGGCCTTCAAGACCGCCGGCCGCATGGCGCTCTCCGAGGGCATGCCGCAGTGCGACCCGGTGCTGCTGGAGCCGATCTTCGAGGTGGTGATCTCGGTGCCGAACGAATACACCGCCAAGATCCACGGACTGGTCTCCGGCCGGCGCGGCCAGATCCTCGGCTTCGAGGCACGCGAAGGCTGGCCCGGCTGGGACCGGCTCAGGTGCTATCTCCCGCAATCGGAGGTCCAGGATCTGATCGTCGAGCTGCGCTCGCTCACCTCGGGGCTCGGCACCTTCGAATGGCGCTTCGATCATCTACAGGAGCTGACCGGGCGCCTCGCCGACAAGGTCATCGAGGCGCGCCAGAGCACCGCGGCGGAGTAGCTCCCGCGCCCATTCGGCGCGGCTTCGAGCGGCGCGAAATAATCCCGAGCGCAAGCGGTCGACAGGACAGGGCCCCCGCCGGCGAGCGCGGGGAGTCCGCTTTTGCGCCCTGTTCCCGAGGCTCTCCGGGCCGTGCCGGCGGCTTGAAAAGCGCGCCCGGCCTGCCTATATCCGAGAAGTCTGGAACGGTTCTAAAAACCGGAATATAGTACTGGAACTAAGGAAAAAGGAGAGGTCACATGAAGGTCAATACGGGGATCACCGAGAGCGACGGCAAGCGCATCGCCGAGGGGCTGGGCCGGGTGCTGGCGGACAGCTACACGCTCTATCTCAAGACCCACAACTACCACTGGAATGTGACCGGTCCGACCTTTCCGCAGCTTCATACGCTGTTCGAGACACAGTACACCGGGCTCGCGACCGCGGTCGACGACATAGCCGAGCGCATTCGGGCGCTGGGCCATCCGGCACCGGGCAGCTACAAGCAGTTCGCGGCGCTCTCCGAGATCAAGGAAGCCGACGGTGCCGTGCCGAGCGCCGACAAGATGGTCACGACGCTCGCCAAGGACAACGAGACGGTGGTCTCGACCTGCCGCTCGGTGCTGCCGGTCGCCCAGGAGGCGAACGACGAGGCAACCGTGGACCTGCTGGTCGAGCGCATGCGCGAGCACGAGAAGACCGCCTGGATGTTGCGCGCCACCGCCGGATAGCGCGCGCCGATCCTCTAAACTGGCCCAGCTTGCGCCCGGAGGCCGCAGCCGCGATGATGCGCGGCGGCCGGCGCCGGGCGTTGCTCTATTTGCGCTCGCCGAGACGCAAAAGGGATCGGGCAACAGGACCGGGAGGGGACGAGGCATGGTCGGATCCAGCATGAGCCTGCATGCGCCGCGCGAGCGGCTGCGCGAGGAGACGATCTCCATGCATCACGCGATCGTCTCGCTGATGGAGGAACTGGAGGCGATCGACTGGTACCGCCAGCGCGCCGACGACTGCGAGGACGCGCCGCTGCGCCAGATCCTGCTCCACAACATGCGCGAGGAGATGGAGCACGCCTGCATGGTGCTGGAGTGGCTGCGCCGCAACGACGAGGATTTCGGCGAGATGGTCGACGAGTTCCTTTACCGTGACGGCGAGATCGTCGACGAGGAGGACTAGGCTCTTCCACCCCGCGCCCGGCCCCCCGGCGCCGCTCTCCGCCCCGCTCGCGACGGCTTGATTTGCCGTGAGGCCGCCCGCGGCCTATTTAGGCTCTGACCGGCGCCAGAAGGCGGGAAGGAGCGGGAGCTCTATGCTGATCAAGGTGAAACGCGGCTGGGAGCTGCCGGACTCCGAGGCGACCCCCGAGGGGCTGTTCAGCGATCGCCGGCGCCTGATGAAGGGCCTGGCTGCAGGGCCGCTGCTGCTGGCTGCCGGCGGCCTGCTGGCCGGCTGCGACGACGATGCAGCGGCCGAGACCGCGACCGCCAGCGAGGATCCTTCTGCTTCGCTCTATCCGGTGATGCAGAATATGCGCTACCGCCTCGACCGCGAGCTCACCGACGAGGCGCTGATCACCCAGTACAACAATTACTACGAGTTCGGCTCCTCCAAGACGATCTACGAGGCGGCGCAAGATCTGCCGATCCGCCCCTGGACCGTCAGCTTCGCCGGCCTGGTCGAGAAACCCTTCGAGATCGGCATCGACGAGCTGCTCGCCAAGATGCCGCTCGAGGAGCGGCTCTATCGGTTGCGCTGCGTCGAGGCCTGGTCGATGGCCGTGCCCTGGAGCGGCTTCGCGATGAGCGAGCTGGTAAAGCTCGCCAAGCCGCTCGGCTCGGCCAAGTACGTGAGGATGGTCGGCTTCGAGATGCCCGACTTCGCCTCGGGCCAGCGCTCGCCCTGGTATCCCTGGCCCTACATCGAAGGCCTGACGATGGCGGAGGCTGGCAACGAGCTGGCCTTCCTGGCGACCGGGCTCTACGGCAAGCCGGTCCCCAAGCAGAACGGTGCGCCCTTGAGGCTTGCGGTGCCGTGGAAGTACGGCTTCAAGTCGATCAAGGGCATCGTGCGCTTCGAGTTCGTCGAGGAGCGTCCGCTCTCCTTCTGGGAAGAGGTGCAGGGCTCGGAGTACGGCTTCTGGGCCAACGTCAATCCAAAGGTCGACCACCCGCGCTGGAGCCAGGCGGCCGAGCGCGTCATCGGCAAGAACCAGACGGTGCCGACCCAGCTCTACAACGGCTACGGCGAGTTCGTTGCCCAGCTCTACGATGGCCTGGAGGGCGAGCCGCTGTTCATGTAGGCGGCGCGCGTTCGAGCGAGGCGGCAATATCCGCTAGGGATCGGAAGAGCATCAGGGGATCGTCCCTGGACGGGATAAAGCCGCGCCGCCTCCAGAAATCGGCAGCCCCCGAATCGATGGCTTTCACGAGGATCGCGCGCCCGCCGATGAGACGGGCCGCGATCGTGCAGCGGACGAGTGCGTGTTTGAGCAAGCCGGTGCCGATGCCTTTGCCCGTCCAGGCCTGGTCGGTTGCCAGTTGCCCGAGCAGCAGGCAAGGCACAGGGTCCGGCGGTTGCCCGCCGCGGATCGAACGGGGCAGAGCGGCCGGCACGACCGCGGTCGGTGCGAGGCCGTAGTATCCGACGACGCGAATGCGCTCGTGGACGACGATGACCGCGGTGAATCCCTTTTCCTGATTCGACAGCGCGCGCGTTTTCAGCCAGTTGTCGAGCGCCGGCGCGCCGCAAGAGAAATTGGCGACATCGTGCCGCGCCGTCAGGGGCTCGGGAGCGGAGAGAGCCAAAGGTCGCGCGTCAGCGCCGGGAGCCGCCACTCTCCCAAGGCGCCGGGCGCTCGAGTAGCTCCACCAGCTCCGGGACGGCTGTCGCGGGCCCCGACAGGGCCGTCATGAAAGCACCGAAGCCTAGCGGGCTCATGCGGACGAGCGTGCTCTCCATCAGAACCTCTTCTGCCGCCCGCACCGCCGCATCGCGAACGAAGTCCGTGCGCGACCGGCCGCGCAGGCGAGCCGCGCGGTCGATGACGGCGATATCCACCTCGGGCAGCCGCATGGAGAGCGGATAGTCCTGCCGCTTGGTAGTGCGGGCCATTAGAATCGCTCCCTCAACTATGGGGCCACTGTATCACAGAGTAGTGCATTCTGCAATACACTGTGCCAGCCAGGGGGCTGCCCCCATCGACTGTCCGCTGCTGGCA
>JBOHKJ010000506.1:0-4992 GCA_050728975.1 Kiloniellales bacterium
CCATCTCCGCGAACTTGGCGCCGGCACTCTCGTCGCGGTCGTCGTAAAGCACTTCGATTCCCGCGTTATCGAGCTGTCCATAGAGATCGTCGCAGGCCTTGGCGACGGTCGCGTCCGCGGCGCGCAGATTGACGAGGCCGACCTTGAAAGGCGCCACGGACTCGGGCCAGACGATGCCGCTCTCGTCGTGGCTGGCCTCGATGATGCCGCCGGCCAGGCGCGAAACGCCAATGCCATAGGAGCCCATGTGGAGGGCGACGCTGCCGCCCTCGGGCGTGGTCACGGTCGCGCCGAGCGGCTCGGAATACTTGGTGCCGAAATAGAAGATGTGGCCGACCTCGATGCCGCGGCCGACGTAGCGGCGCTCGGCCGGCACCTGACGCTCGAACTCGGCAGGGTCGTTCTTCTCGTCGGTTCGGGCATAGGGGGTGGTGTAGCGTTCCACGATGGCGTCGATCTCGGCGCGGCTCTCGTAGTTCGGATCCTTCGCCAGCACGTCGAAGTCGAGAAAGTTGCGGTCGCAGAAGACTTCGCTCTCGCCCGTCTCCGCCAGGATGATGAACTCGTGGCTGAGATCGCCGCCGATCGGGCCGGTATCGGCTTCCATCGGAATGGCCTTCAATCCCATGCGAGCGAAAGTCCTGAGATAGGCGATGAACATCTTGCGATAAGCCAGCCGCGCGCCGTCGTAGTCGAGATCGAAGGAGTAGGCGTCTTTCATCAGAAACTCGCGCCCGCGCATCACGCCGAAGCGTGGCCGCACCTCGTCGCGGAACTTCCACTGGATATGGTAGAGGTTCTTCGGCAGCTCCCGGTAGGACTTCACCGAATTGCGGAAAATCTCGGTGATCAACTCCTCGTTGGTCGGGCCGTAGAGCATGTCGCGATCGTGACGGTCGCGAATTCGCAGCATCTCCTTGCCGTAATCCTCGTAGCGCCCCGACTGCCGCCACAAATCGGCCGACTGGATGGTCGGCATCAGCAGCTCCTGGGCGCCAGAGCGGTCCTGCTCCTCGCGCACAATCTGCTCGATCTTCTTCAACACCCGGAAACCAAGCGGTAGCCAGGAGTAGATGCCGGCACTCGCCTGGCGGATCATGCCGGCACGCAGCATCAGGCGATGGGAGACGATCTGCGCCTCGGCGGGCGTCTCTTTCAAGGTCGGCAGGAAGTAGCGCGAGAGGCGCATAGTCTGGTCCCGGCAAGGAGTCTCGCCCCGCCGACACCAGCGCGCCAGCAAAGCCGCCCGATGTATAGGGTAAGGCCGCCACCCTGTCCACGGGGCGGCCGGTAGGGTCAGGGCTGAGTCGCGCCCTGTCTCTGGCAGCGGGCAGCGAGCTCGGCCGCCGCCTCGTCGTGGATCGGCTGGCCGTCGAAGTAGAGCCGGCCGTCGTGCCAGACCACCGTGCCGATCTCGGCATCGGCATCGTAGCGCGTCGGATCGGGCGGCAGCCCGAAGCGCTCGAAGAGGTCGACTTCGATCGGAATGACGATTACCTCGGGAAGACGCAGTGGCGAGGAATCGAGATCGGCGGGCGTCACCGGCCTGCCTTGCACATCGACCCCCGGCCGATAGGCGACGTCGGCGTTCGGATAGTGGATCGCAAGCGCATCGCAGTCGGCGCGCGCGATCTCGATGCGCAGGCCCTCGGCCTCGCTTGGCTCGGCCCGGAGAACCAGCAGCACGGCAAGAGCGGCAAGACCACAGCGCGAAGTGCGAAGGCTCGGCATCGCTCAAGGGTAGAAGGACGCCGTTACCAAAGCGATAAGTGCCTGATCCAAAGGCCCCGCGCCGGGGCGCTCCAAATAAAGGATGACGCCGCGGGAACTTCCGGCTAAAAGGCTTCACCGACCACAAGCTGCCGCAAAAAGCGGCACGGCCCAGGTTTGGGGAGGCCGCCGTTTCTAGCACTGGGCAAAAAGCCCTACGAAACAATAAATTAGAGCGTTCCCCTAATAGGCAGGTTCCGTTTTGGACCTGCCTTAATTGTCATCGGCGCGGCCCTTCGCCATCCAAGGCGGCCCCAGCTTGACAATTCGGGCCTGAATCGGACAGTCGGCCGTGTGCGCCCCCGGCAGATAGCCGATCGAGAGCAGGAACTCGCGCACGATCTCTCCACCTGTGAAGACGAAGGTCTTCTTGAAAAGCTTGCGCCAGTCCTCAAGCGGCTTTGGATGTTCGGCAGCCAGCCAGGCGGCGAAAGATCCGTGGCTGGCGCGCAGCGCCTGGATGCGCTTGGCATTCTCGATGGCAGCATTGACCTTCAGCCTGTTGCGCACAATGCCGGCATCGGCCAGCAGTCGCTTGCGATCGCGATCGCCGTAGCGCGCAACCCGGTCGACCGCGAAGCCGTCGAAAGCGGTGCGGAAAGTTTCGCGCTTCTTCAGCATCAGGGCCCAGGACAGGCCGGCTTGGTTGATCTCCAGCATCAGGCGCTCGAACAACCTGGCTTCGTCCTGCTCCGGATACCCGTATTCGCGGTCGTGATAGGGGCGATGCAGCGGATCGTCGCGCGCGAAGTCGCAGTAGCTGCTCATGGTCAGGGATTCCGGATCGAGATCGGGAAGAGGTCGTAGAGAACGACGAGATAGATCGCGACCCAGATGACGGCCGAGATCGCGCTGGTGATGGCGATCTTGCGAGCCAGCATGGGATTTTTCGGCGCTCCGTCGGCATGGCCGGGCTGCGGGTTTTCCTCGCGCCGAACGCCCCACGGCAAGACAGCGAAGATCACCACCCACCAGACGATGGTGTAGAGCAGGATGCCAGTGAACCAATTCATAGGACGGACCCGCGTCTAGACCTGTTCCAGCTCGATCAGCGTGCCGCAGAAGTCCTTTGGGTGAAGGAACAGCACTGGCTTGCCATGAGCGCCGATCTTCGGCTCGCCATCGCCCAGCACCCGCGCACCCTCGGCCGTGAGGCGGTCGCGGGCGGCAAGGATGTCGGCGACTTCGTAACAAAGATGATGGATTCCGCCGGACGGGTTGCGCTCCAGGAAAGCGGCGATCGGCGAGCCGTCGCCTAGCGGATGCAGGAGCTCGATCTTGGTATTGGGCAGCGTGACGAAGACCACCGTGACACCGTGGTCCGGCTGATCGAGCGGCTGGGAGACCTCGGCGCCGAGCGTCCCGCGATAGAGCGCACTGGCGGCGGCCAAATCCGGCACCGCGATCGCCACGTGATTGAGCCTGCCGATCATGCGTCCCGCCCTTCTCTTTAGCGCCCGCTCGCGTCCTCTTGGAGATATGCCGGCCAGGCGATCAGGGTAAGCGCAGCAGCTGGACCTCGGTCACTGGCTTCTTGCCGAGCAGCCGGAAGCAGAGGCGGCGCACGGCGCTGCGCGCGGCGTCCTTGACCTTGGCGTCGTCGCGGCGTTGACCGTCGGACAGCCGCTCGAAGGCGTCCTCGACCTCCTCGGCAAGAGTCGCCAGATCGTCGGCATCGCTCGCGGCGTCGAACAGGCCATGTGTCGTAACCTGGGGCGAAGCACAAAGCTCGCCGTGACGATCCAGGACAAGGGTCGCGACCGCCGCGCCGCTGAAGATCATCTTCTGCCGGGTGCGCAGCACCGGGCTGTCGACCGGCCGCAAGCGATTGCCGTCGAGGGCCAGGCGCCCGCTCGGTACCTCGCCCACCACCGCCGCGCGTCCGGGTGCCAGCCGCACCAGCGCACCGTTTGCCGCCACCACTTGCTGGGGCACCTGGCATTCGGCGGCGAGACGCGCATGCTCCACCAGATGGCGCGGCTCGCCGTGGGTCGGCACCGCAATCTCAGGCCGCACCCACTGATACATCGCCGCCAGCTCGTCGCGCGCTGGATGGCCGGAGACGTGGATCGGATGAGTCTCGGCGGAGATGACGCGCAGCTGGCGCCGCACCAGCTCGTTTTCCAGGTCGAAGATCGAGACCTCGTTGCCCGGTATGACTCGTGAGGAGAAGATCACCGCGTCGCCGGGATCGAGCCTCACGTCCGGATGCTCGTCGTTGGCGATGCGCCACAGGGCCGAGCGCCGTTCGCCCTGGCTGCCGGTCAGCAACAGCAGCACCTTGCGGCGCGGCAGGCTCGCCGCCTCCAGCTCGGAAACAATCTTAGGAAAATCATCCAAATAGCCGGTTTCTTTGGCTATTTCCACGATCCGTTTCATCGAGCGACCGACCAGGGCAACCTGTCGCTTATGGGCCCTGGCGACCGCGCCAATGGTCTTCAAACGCGCCACGTTGGAGGCGAAGCAGGTTACTGCGACGCGTTGCTCCAGCTCGCCGACCAGATCCATCAGCGCTTCCTTAACGCTCGCCTCGGAGCCTGACTGGCCGTAGACCAGCGCGTTGGTCGAATCGCAAACCATGGCGAGCACGCCCTCGTCCGCAAGCGCGCGCAGCCGCGCCTCATCGTAGGTGGCCCCAACCTGCGGCTCGGGATCGAGCTTCCAATCTCCGGTGTGCAGCACCGTACCGGCGGCGGTGCGCAGCACCACAGCATTGGGCTCTGGAATCGAATGCGTGAGCGTTACCAACTCCAGCTCGAAGGGGCCGATCGTGTGGCGGCCGGAGAGCGGCAGCTCGATCATCTCGACCACACCGGCGAGCCCCGCTTCCTCCAGCTTGCCGCGCACCAGGGCAGCGGTGAAGGCGGTGGCATAGATCGGGCAGCGCAGCCGCGACCAGAGATAGGGCACGGCACCAATATGGTCCTCGTGACCGTGGGTCAGCACCAGGCCGGCAAGCCGGTCCCGTCGCTCCACGATGAAGCTCGGGTCCGGCATGATGACATCGACACCCGGCAGCTTGCCGTCATTGAAGGTGATGCCGAGGTCGATCATCAGCCACTGGCCGGCATGGCCGTAGAGATTGAGGTTCATTCCGATCTCGCCGGTGCCGCCAAGCGGCAGGAAGTAAAGCTCGTCGGTGCCGGGAGATTCGAGCATGCCCGCGATACCGACTAGCTATTGGCGCGATAGATGGCGACCAGCCCGCGCAGCGTCAGGTCG
>JBOHKJ010000507.1:0-6273 GCA_050728975.1 Kiloniellales bacterium
GCCTCGTGGATGGTGCGATGCGCGTCCTTACTCATTGACCGTCACGGTATCGTAATGCACCGGGATGTGCACCGGGTCGACGTAGAGCGCGTCGTCGCCGCCCATCCGCTTCGATCGGAAGGTGAAGCGCTGCTCGTTGAAGACCGGCGCCCAGGGCGCGTCTTCCATGATCTCGAGATAGATCTGACGCCAGAGATCGATGCGCTTCTCGGCCTCGGCCTCCGTGACCATGGCGTCGGCCGCGGCCGCCTTCTTTTCGAGCGCCTCGTTGCAATACTTGGCCCAGTTCCAGCCGCCCGGCACCGCGCCGCCGCAACCGAGGATCGGTCCGTAGAAGTTGGCGGGGTCCGGGAAGTCGGCGATCCAGCCCATGCCGCCCGACCAGACCATCGGCGCCGTGCCGTCGCCGCCGGCCGCGATCACCACCGACTGCGCGAGCGACTTCACCTCCGCCGCGATGCCGATCTCGGACAGGTCCTGCTGGATCGACTGCGCGATTCGCGGATTGGGATCGGTGTTCATGGCATAGAGCTCGGTCTTGAAGCCGTCCGGGTATCCGGCTTCGGCGAGCAGCGATTTGGCCTTCTTCGGATCGTAGGCGTAGCCCTCATAGGACTTGTCGTAGCCCGGCATGGCCGGTGGCAAGGGCTGGTTGGCGGCCACGCCGCGATTGTTGACGATGCGCAGCACGCGGTCCTTGTTGATCGCCATGTTGACCGCCTGGCGCACTTTCTGATTGTCGAACGGCGGCTTGGTCACGTTCATGGTGACGTAGCCGGTGTGCAACAGGTCGCCCTCGACGATCAGGTCCTTGTTGGCGGGATCGTTGACCACCTGCAGGAACTGCGCCGAGGGAATCGGATCGCCCAGCACGTCGACCTCGCCGCGCTGCAGTCGCAGCAGCGCCACGGTGGGCTCCTGGCCGACCTCGAAGACGATCTTGTCGAGGAACGGCACGCCCGGTCGGTAGTAGTCCTCGTTCTTCTCGAAGACCACGCGCTGGCCGAGCGTCCACTCGGTCATGCGGTAGGCCCCGGTGCCGACCGGATTGCGGCCGAAATCGGGTCCGTACTTCTCCACTTCCTCCTTCGGCACGGCGAAGGCGAAGTTGATCGCCATGACGTGGAGGAAGGTGGCGTCGGGCCGCGACAGCTCGATTACTACGGTCTCGTCGTCGGGAACGGTGATACCGGTCAGCTCCTTGGCATTACCGCCGGCCATTTCGTCGAAGCCCTTGATGGCGGCGAAGAAGCCCTGACCCGGCCCTTGCGTCTCCGGATTGACGGCGCGCTCGATCGAATACTTGATGTCGGCTGCGGTGAGCGCACGGCCGTTGTGGAACGTGACGCCGTCGCGCAGCTTGAAGGTGTAGGTCAGGCCGTCGTCGGAGATGCTGTAGCTCTCGGCCAGGTCGGGAATCAGCTCCGTGGTTCCCGGCTTGTAGTCCATCAGCCCGTCGAACAGGGCCTTGATCATCGACCAGTTCTGCCAGTCGTAGCCGATCGCCGGGTCGAAGGTGGAGATGTCGTCCTTGTAGCTGACGACCATGGAGCCGCCCGGCTTGCCCATGCTCTGGGCGGCGGCAAGGCCGGGCAGGGCGATGGCCACAGCTACGGCAAAGGCAGGCCAAAGGCCCGCCACTCTCAGCGCTTTCATTGGTTGCCTCCCTGTAAGTGCCCCCATATCAGCGCAGTCTGATCCTCGGGTCAATGATCGGGGCGACCAGGTCTGCGATCAGGTTGCCGATCACGATCGCCACCGCGGCGACCAGCGTCACGCCCATGATGATGGGAATGTCGATCCGCTGAATGGCCTGCCAGGCGAGCTGTCCGATTCCCGGCCAGCCGAAGACCGATTCCACCACCACCGCCCCGCTCATGAAGATGCCGATGTCGAGGCCGATCATGGCGACGATAGGCAGGATGGCGTTGCGGAGCGCGTGGACCAGGATCACGCTGCGCTCGCTCAGGCCCTTGGCCCGCGCGGTGCGGATGTAGTCGTTGCGCAGCACCTCGATCATAGAGGAGCGGGTCATGCGGGAGTACCAGCCGCCGCCGGCGATCCCGAGCGTGAGGGCCGGCAGCACCAGGTGCCCGATCGTCCCATAGCCGGCGAGCGGAAACCAGCCGAGCCGGTAGGCGAAGAAATAGAGCAGCAGCAGGCCGACCACGAACTGCGGCGTCGAGACTCCGGCAAACGACAGGATCATCATCGCCTTGTCGCTCGGCTTGCCGCGCCGCGCCGCCGAGAGGATGCCGGCCGGCAGGCCGATCAGCAGCTCGAAGAAGATGGCACCCGCCATCAGCAGAAGGGTGGCCGGCAGGCGGCTCGCGATGAGCTTCGAGACCTCGGCTTTCTGCACATAGGAGCGCCCCAGGTCGCCCTGCGCCAGCTTGCCGAGGTAGCTCGCGTATTGCAGGGGAATCGGCCGGTCGAGACCGAGCTGGCTGCGGATCGAGGCCACCGTCTCGGCGGTGGCGCTGCGCCCGGCGATCATGCGCACCGGGTCGGCCGGAATGAGAAAGGTGAGGCCGAAGGTGATGACCGAGATCCCCAGCAGGATCGACAGCGAGGCGGCCAGGCGGCGCAGCAGGTAGCGGATCATGGCCGCCCCCTCATTGGCGCCCCCGCTGGGTCGGATCGAGCGCGTCGCGCAGCGCGTCGCCCACCAGGTTGAAGGCGAGCGCGAGCGCCATGATCGCGAAGCCGGGAAAGAACACCAGCCAGGGCGCGGAGAGGAAGTAGGACTGGCTCTCGAAGATGATGCCGCCCCACGAGGGCGTGGGCGGCTGGACTCCGATGCCGAGGAACGACAGCGTCGCCTCGAGCAGCACGGTGGTCGCGATGCCGAGCGTGCCCCACACCAGCATGGTCGGCACCAGGTGCGGCACGATGTGGAGGAACAGGATGCGCGGCCAGTGGGCGCCCAGCGCGCGCGCCGCCTCGATGTATTCGCGGCCGGCCAGCGCCGTGGTCTCGGTATAGACGACGCGGGCGATCTGCACCCAGTTCACCAGCGCGATCACCATGGCGACGATCCACAGGCTGGGGGTGAAGATCGCCGCCAGCGCGATCGCCAGCAGCAGCGCCGGGAAGGCCATCATGAGATCGGTGAAGCGCATGATCGCCGCGCCGAGCCAGCCTTGGAGATAGCCGGCCGTAACCCCCAGCAGCGCGCCGACCGCGACCGCCGCGCCGTTGGCGACGACGCCGATGGTCAGCGAGGTGCGGGCGCCGTAGAGCAGCCGGGAGAAGAGGTCGCGGCCGAGGAGGTCGGTCCCGAGCCAGAAGCGCTCGCCCGGCGGCAGCGGGGCGCCCTCGAGGGTAAGGCCGTCGAAGAACTGCTGGGTGGGGTCGAAGGGGGCGACCAGCGGCGCCGCTGCCGCTGCCGCCGTGACCGTCAGGATCGTCGCGATCCCGATCAGTGCCAGCGGGTCGCGCCCGAGTCGTCTCCAGCCTTCAGCCATAACCCCATTCTTCCCGGCCCGGCCCGTTCGAGGCTAGGGCCCGCGCAGAAATCCCCGGCGGCCGGGGCCTTTCCGGGCCTCTCTGCCGGCTCCTGCCCGCCCGGTTAACGGTCCGCTAACGGGGACCCGCTAAGCCATGGATTCGACAAGGGCCCAGCTCCGGACAGGCGACCTTCCCGACAACCATGTGGCGTTCGAAGTTTCAGATCAACGTCATCTGCGCGTCCGTGCTCATCGCGGCACTGGCGTTTCTGGCCTTCGCCTTGTGGCAGGCGGACCGCCGCGAGCACGAGGAGCTCCACGCCAAGAGCGAGATCCTGGCGGAGCAAGTGGCGCATCGGGTGGGGCAGGTCGTCAACGACCGCATCAGCGTCCTGGCGCGGCTGGCGGCGCCCTCGAGCCACCGGGATCTGTCGACCAGCCAGGAGTTCGTCGGCGAATCGCTGTCGATTCAGCGCAGCTTCCCGGGCTTCCAGGCGCTCAACTGGGTCGACCCCAACGGCGTCATACGCTGGGTCGCTCCTTACGACCAGAATCGGGCGTCGCGGGGTGTCGACCTCACCGAGCATCCGGCTGCCGGGCCGCGGCTCGAGGCAGCCCGGGCCACCGGCGAGCTCCAGGTGACGCGCCCCCTCGAACTGATTCAGGGCGGCGGCGGCTTCGCCGTCTATCTGCCGATTGGCGAGCCGGCCGGCGCCGGCGGCTTCATCAACGGCGTCTTCAGGTTCGAAGAGCTTCTGGGCCGGCTCCTGCTGGGCGGGCCCTGGAAAAGCTACGGCCTCGTCATTCATGACAACGGCAAGACGATCTTCGTGCGCGGGCCCGATGTGGACCTGGACGAAACGGCGCGCGGCGCCAGCCACATCAGGATCGGTCAGCGCACCTGGATCGTCGGCATCACTCCGGTGGCGACCCGCATGGAGCTGGCAGCGCCCGCGGCGATCGGCCTCGTTCTGGTGCTCCTCCTGGCCTGGCTGCTGCGCGTCGCGCTGCTGCGCCAGGCCCACCTCGCGGAGAATCAGCGCCTGCTCGACAGCGTCATCAACGCTGCGCCGGCGATGATCAACGCCAAGGACCGTCAGTCCCGCTATGTTCTGATGAATTCCTATCAGGCGCGGCTCTATGGCGTGACGCCCGAGGAGGGGCGCGGCAAAACGGCGGCCGAGCTGCTCGGCGGCACCTACGGCGAATACACGCTAAACCTCGACCGCGCGGTGATCGAGTCCAAGGAGCCGATTTCGCTCTTCGAGGAAGAATACGCCGACGCCTACGGGATGAAGCACACCTGGCTGACCACCAAGGTTCCGCTGCTCGGCCCCGACGGCCAGGCCCACTACGTAGTCAACGTGTCGCTCGACATCAGCAGCCGCAAGGCGGCCGAGCGCGAGGCGCTGCTCGCCAAGGAGCAGGCCGAGCTGGCGAACCGGGCCAAGACCGAGTTCCTGGCCAATATGAGCCACGAGCTGCGCACCCCGCTGAACGCGATCATGGGCTTCGCCGAGATGATCGCTTCCGAGCTCTTCGGCCCGCTCGGCTCGGAGCGCTATCGGAACTACGCCCGCGACATCGGCGACAGCGGGCGCCACCTCCTGGCGGTGATCAACGACATTCTCGACCTGTCCAAGATCGAGGCCGGGAAGACCGATCTGCACGAGGACCGCCTGAATCTCTCCGAGCTGGTCGAGGCGGTGATGCGCATCGTCGAAGGCCGCGCGAGCGAGGCCGAAGTGACCCTGGTGCGCGATATACCCGCCGATTTGCCGGACCTCTACGCCGATCCGCGGCTGGTGAAGCAGATGCTGATCAATCTGCTGTCGAATGCCGTCAAGTTCACTCCGTCGGGCGGCACCACCACGGTGTCGGCGCGGCGCTGCGAGACCGGCGGGATCGATCTCGCGGTTGCCGACAGCGGAATCGGCATCGCCGCCGAGGACATCCCCAAGGCGCTGGCCCCCTTCGGTCAGGTCGACAGCGGTCTCACCCGGCGCTACGACGGCGCCGGTCTCGGTCTGCCGCTCACCCGCTCGCTGGTCGAGCTGCATGGCGGCGCGCTCGCGATCGAAAGCACGCCGGGCGTCGGTACCACGGTTCGGCTGCGTTTTCCGCCTGGCCGCAGTGCGGTCGGGCTGGCATCGGGCTCCCGCGCACGGGCCTAGAGCACAATCCGTTCGATTGTAGTCACCGATACTGCCCTCATGTATGGACCGTCCCGATCCGTCAAGGTTGGGACGTAGTGCGACGCACATGTATTCGGCCACGACGGTGGGCGTGGTGGATTGCCCGGGCCCAGATGGAGCTTCGCTCTGGCCGCATTGACCCGATCATGCTTACGGCCAGGGTCGGCCCATGAGGTTATCGGTCTTGGCGGCTGCGTGGTATGCACGGCGGTCCGTCCCTTGTGTCGCGGGATTGGTCAAGCTTGGCGTGGCCGGTAGGGCTGTCCGCTGACGGCGACGCGCCAGGCGATGCGGGCGAGCTTGTTGGCGAGCGCCACGGCGGCGACGTTGCGGGGCTTGCGCTTCAAGAGGGCGCGCGCCCATTCGGCGAGTGGATCGCCGCGGTAGCGGCCTTCGGCGTAGCGCCGCAGCATGGATTGCGCGCCAACGACCAGCAGCGCGCGCAAGCGCTCGTTGCCGCGCTTGGAGATGCCGAGCAGGAGGCGGGTGTCGCCGCTCTGGTAGAGCTTGGGCGTGAGGCCGAGCCAGGCGGCAAGATCGCGGCCGCTGGCAAAGCGGGTCGCATCGCCGACCGCAGCCAGGAACCCGGCCGCGCCCAAAGGCCCGATGCCGGGCACGCTGGTCAGATG
>JBOHKJ010000508.1:0-2184 GCA_050728975.1 Kiloniellales bacterium
ATCAGCTGATCGCGCACCTCTTCGAGCGGGCGCGGCGCGCTCGCGGTGACGTCGTCGACCCGCACCACGAAGTAGCCGCCGCGCTCGGTCTCGGTCAGCAGGCTTTCCTCGCCGGCGCCGAGCTCGAAGGCGGTCTGCAGGAAGACGTCGCCGGGCGGCAGGTCGGCGAGCGGCTGGCCGTTGACGTCGTTGCCCTGGCGATCGACGGCGGGAATCTCGTGAACCGCGAGGCCGAGGCGCGGGCCGGCTTCTTCCAGCGTCGCGCCGCCGCCCAGCGTGTCGTCGAGCCGGTTGGCGAGCGAGATCACCGCCTCGACCGCATCGGCGCGCGCGAGATCGTGCTTCAGCGTCTCGCGGAGCTCGTCCAGCGTCGGCTCCTTGCCGGCCTCGACCGCGAGCACCTTGACGAGATGCCAGCCGAGCGGGCTCTCGACCGGGCCGGCGACTTCGCCGGCCGCCACGCCGAAGGCGGCCTCGGCGAGCGCCGGCGAGGCCTGCTCCAGCTCGTCGCGGGCGAGCGTGCCGAGGTCGATCGGCGCGCCGAGCTTCAGCTCCCCGGCCAGCGCGGCGAAGTCGGCGCCGCCGGCGATCCGCTCGGCCGCCGCCTGGGCGGCCGCCCGATCGTCGAACAGCAGCTGCTCGAGATGGCGCCGCTCCGGGGTGGAGAGCTCGTGCAGCCGCGCCGCGTAGGCTTCGGCAATGGCCTCCTCGGAGACCGCGATCTCCTCGGTCAGCTCCTCGGGGTCGATGCGAAGGTAGGTGAGCTGGCGCCGCTCCGGCGCCATGAAGCTTGCCGTGTTCTCCTCGTAGAAGGCGGCGAGCGCGGCCTCCTCGGGCGCCGGCACTTCGTCGGCGAAGGCCGCGGTGTCGAGCCGCAGATACTGGGCGATCCGCGTCTCCTCGCGATAGTCGAACAGCCGGCGCGCCAGCACCTCCGGCGTCGCCAGCCCGCCGGTGAGGGCCCCGGTCAGGTTGGAGCGCAGGATCTGGCCGCGCAGGCTCGCCAGGTACTCCTCCTCGGACTGCTGGGTCCTGAAGAGGTACTGAGCGAAGGCGGCGCGGTTGAAGCCGCCCTGGCCGTCGCCGAACGCGCTCGCATCGGTCAGCACGTCGGTCACCATCGCGTCGGTGACGACCAGCCCCAGCTCCTGGGCCTCGGCGTCGATCACCGCGCGGCCGACCAGCTGGGCCAGCACCTGATCGCCGATCCCGAACGACAAAAGCTGGCGGCGGTCGATCTGGCCGCCGAACTGGGCCGAGAGCTGGTTGACGCTGCGCGCCAGCTCGCGCTCGTAGACCCGCTGGTCGATCTCGACCGGGCCGGCCTCGACGATCGTGGTGCCGCCGGTGGCGCCGCGGAACACGTCGCCGATGCCCCAGATGGCGAAGCTGAGGATCAGCAGGCCGAACAGGACGAAGGTGACGACCTTGGCGAGGAAATTGCGAGACTTGCTGGGCATGGAGCAGCGCGGGTCCTGAGGCGGCCTGATAAAGGAAGGCCCCGGCGCGGGCCAACGGGCCGGCATCTTAGGTAGGGTGCGGCAAGCCGACAACTCGCATTTCGGCGGCTTGGATCTCGGGCGGCGCCCATGCTAGAGCCAGTCGACGCCACGCTGTTTCCCTCTCCACCCCAATCGAGGGGAAGAGGGAGAAGCCGGGACGGGGAGCTCATGGCGCTGCCGCTGATCGCCGGCAACTGGAAGATGAACGGGCTGGCCGCCGAATCCGGCCGCCGGGTGCTGGAGCTGCGGGTGCGCCAGGGCGCCGGCGGGCTCGACCATGTGGAGCTCGCGGTCTTTCCGCCCCATCCGCTGCTGCCGCTGATCGCGCGCGCGCTCGACGGCAGCCGCATCGCGCTCGGCGCCCAGGATTGCCACGAGAAGACGAGCGGCGCCCATACCGGCGACGTCTCCGCCGAATTGCTGGCCGACGTCGGCTGCAGCTACGTCATCCTCGGCCACAGCGAGCGCCGACAGGATCACGGCGAGGACGACGCCATGGTCAAGGCCAAGGCGGGCGCGGCGGTCGCCGCCGGCCTGGTCCCGGTGGTCTGCCTCGGCGAGACCGAGGCTGAGCGCGACGCCGGCCGGGCCCTTGCGGTGGTCGAGCGCCAGCTCGCCGGCGCGCTGCCCGAGCGGGTCGCGCCCGAGAAGCTGGCGATCGCCTACGAGCCGGTCTGGGCGA
>JBOHKJ010000509.1:0-2054 GCA_050728975.1 Kiloniellales bacterium
CGCCCCGCCCGACGCTCGGCTCTTTCCCTTGGCGCTTTTCTTCGAGCAGCTGCTGAACGGCCTGCAGCTCGGCATCACGCTGTTCCTGCTCGCCGCCGGGCTGACGCTGGTGCTCGGGCTGATGAACCTGGTCAACCTGGCGCACGGCTCGCTCTACATGGTCGGCGCCTTCGTCGCCGCAAGCGTGGCGCGCCTCACCGATTCGTTTCTCCTCGGATTGATCGTCGCCCTGCCGGCAACCGCGATTGTCGGCATGATCGTCGAGGTCATAGCGCTGCGCCGGCTCTACGAGCGCGACCACCTAGACCAGGTGCTCGCCACCTTCGGGCTGATCCTGTTCTTCAATGAGCTGGTGGCGATCCTCTGGGGGCCGCGCGCGCTGTTCCTCGACGTGCCGTCCTGGCTCGAAGGCACGGTCGAGCTGATCCCGGGCGTTCCCTACCCGGCCTATCGCCTGGCGGTGATCGTCGTCGGGCTCGCGGTCGCGGCCTTCCTCTACTGGGTCAACACGCGAACCCGCCTCGGCATGCTGATCCGCGCCGGGGCCTCCAATCGCGAGATGGTCGGCGCGCTCGGCGTCGACATCAAGAAGCTCTACACCCTGGTCTTCGGGCTCGGCGCGCTGTTGGCGGGCTTGGCTGGCGTGATGGCGGGCCCGATCTATGCGGTGCAGATCGGCATGGGCGAGACGATTCTGATCGCCACCTTCGTCGTTATCGTGATCGGCGGCATCGGCTCGATCCGCGGCGCCTTGGCCGGTGCGCTGCTGGTCGGTCTGGTGGATACGCTCGGCCGCGCCTTTCTTCCGACCCTGTTCCGCCTCTTTCTGTCGCCCGCGACCGCCGACGGGCTGAGCGCGTCGCTCGCCTCCATGGCGATCTACATTGTCATGGCGGCGGTTCTGGTCTGGCGCCCGCGCGGCCTTTTCCCCGCACATGGCTGATTTTCGGGCTGGTCGTTGGGCTGCGCGGCCGGACATCGCTGCCGTAGTTGCCGGCGCGCTGCTGCTGCTCGCCCTGCCGTGGCTCGCCGAGGCGCTCGACGCCGGCTACTTCGTCGGCGTGATGACGCGGGTGCTGATTTTTGCCTTGGCCGGGGTGAGCTTGAACCTGGCACTCGGCTACGGCGGCCTGGTGTCTTTCGGCCATGCGGCCTTCTTCGGTTGCGGCGCCTATGTGGTGGCGATCCTCGCCTATCATGCCGGCAACGAGCCGCTGCTTGCCTGGCCGTTCGAAATCGAAGGCACCACGGCGGCGCTGGTCGCCTGGCCGCTGGCATTCCTGGTTTCCGGCTTGCTGGCGCTTGCGATCGGCGCGATTTCTCTGCGCACCAGTGGCCTCTACTTCATCATGATCACGCTGGCCTTCGCGCAGATGATCTATTTCTTCTTCGTCTCGCTGGAAGCCTACGGCGGCGACGACGGGCTCTCGCTGCTGCGCCGCTCGACCGCCGGGCCGCTGCGGCTCGGCGACGACAACCAGTTCTACTATCTGGTGCTGGCAATCCTGGTCGCGGCACTGCTGCTGATGCGGCGCCTGGTCAATTCGCGCTTCGGCATGACGCTGCGCGGAATCCGCGACAACGAGCGCCGGATGCGCGCGCTCGGCTTTCCGAGCTACCGCTACAAGCTCGCCGCCTTCACCCTCTCAGGCGCGCTGGCGGGACTGGCAGGCGCTCTCATCGCCAACCAGACCGAGTTCGTCAGCCCGGCGTTCCTGGAATGGCGCTACTCCGGCGAGATCCTGGTGATGGTGGTGCTGGGCGGCATGGGAACGCTCCTGGGCCCGGTCGTAGGCGCGATCGCGTTCCTCCTCCTGGAGGAGTTCCTGTCGCAATGGACCCAGCATTGGATGATCGTGCTCGGGCCTTTGCTGCTGCTGGTCGTGCTCTTTGCGCGGCGCGGCCTGTGGGGCCTCGCCCTGGGGCGGGAGGCGAAGCGTGGCTGAGGCGCTGCTCCAGGTAGACGGCATCACCAAGGCCTTCGGCGCACTGATCGCCAACGATGCTGTGTCGCTCGCGGTGGAGCCGGGCGAGATCCACGCGCTCATCGGCCC
>JBOHKJ010000510.1:0-8123 GCA_050728975.1 Kiloniellales bacterium
ACGCCCCGTGGGCGGATAGCACGGTCGTCGAGGGACCCGCCCATATCCTCCGGGCGGCGGCGCGCCGCGCGTGCTAGAACCGGCCGGGGAGCCCGCGCGTTCGGGCAGCCGCGAGCTTGGACATGGACGAGAGACCCTTCTGGAAGCGCAAGGCGCTCGGCGAGATGAGCCGCGGCGAATGGGAATCGCTCTGCGACGGCTGCGCCAAGTGCTGTCTGGTCAAGCTGGAGGACGAGGACAGCGGCGAGATCGCCTTCACCGATGTCGCCTGCCGCCTGCTCGACCTCGAATCCTGCCGCTGCCGCGACTATCCCAACCGCCGGCGCCGGGTGCCCGACTGCGTGGTGCTGAACGCCGCCAAGGTGGGCGAGCTGCGCTGGCTGCCGTCGACCTGCGCCTACCGCCTGCTCTCGGAGGGCAAGGATCTGCCGGCCTGGCATCCGCTGGTGACCGGCGATCCGGCGAGCGTCGCCGGGGCTGGCGTTTCTGTCGCCGGCCGGGTCGTGAGCGAAGAGTCGGTCGCCGACGCCGACTTGCCGGACCACATCGTCGACTGGCCGGAATAGCTCCCGCAACGCTGCCAGGGCGCGGCCGGATTCGCGGCCCCGGCCAAGGCATTGCTGGCTCGCGCAAGGGGCGGAAGCTTGTCGTAAACCACTTCGCCGTTATGATGCCCCGCCCGTTCCTTCGTGTCGGAAGACCCATCGCCCGTGACCAAGACCGTCGTCCTCGTCAACCATCCCCTCAGCAAGCGCGACGACCGGGCGGCGGCCCTGCTGGCCGCGCGCGGCTACCGTCTCGACTGGCGCTGTCCCGGCGACGGCGATGCGCTGCCCGATCCCAAGGACGATGCCGGAGCGGCGGTGGTCTACGGCGGTCCGGAGAGCGCCAACGACGGAGACAGCAAGCCTTACATCCGCGCCGAGCTGGCGTGGATCGAGCGCTGGCTCGAGACCGGCAAGCCCTATCTCGGCCTCTGTCTCGGCAGCCAGATGCTGTCGAAAGTGCTGGGCGGGACGGTGGCGCCGCATCCCGAAGGCCTCTACGAGATCGGCTACGTCGAGGCCCAGCCGACCGCCGCCTGCAACGGATTCATGCCGGGCGCGATGCACGTCTATCACTGGCACAAGGAAGGCTTCACCGTTCCGGCGAGCGCCACGCTGCTGGCCAGCGGCTCGACCTTTCCCAACCAGGCCTTCCGCTACGGCGAAACCGCCTACGGCCTGCAGTTCCATCCCGAAGTGACGCCGGCGATGCTGCGCCGCTGGGTGACCGAGGCCGGGCACATGCTGAGCAATTCCAACGCGCATCCGGCCGAGCGCCAGCTCGCCGACGCGGCGCGCTACGACGCGCCGCTCGCGGCCTGGCTGGAGCGCTTTCTCACGACCTGGCTCGCCAGCGGCGAGACCGCCAGCTCCGCGCGCAAGACCGGCACCCGCGGCTAGCTTCTTCGCGAATTCGAGCAGGCCGCTTCGCGGGCGATCATTCGGGCTCTTCAGGGAACTGCTTGGCGCCTTCGGGTATGACCACGCCGGGCAGCTTGCGCGAGGTCCAGATGTGGATCGCGGCGCCGAGGTCGACGGGCTCGTCCAGCGATCCGGCCT
Source organism: Kiloniellales bacterium (assembly GCA_050728975.1). Classification (GTDB taxonomy): domain Bacteria; phylum Pseudomonadota; class Alphaproteobacteria; order Kiloniellales; family JBOHKJ01; genus JBOHKJ01. Next base: position 1,605 of record JBOHKJ010000510.1, read on the forward strand.
TGATGGTGACAGTCTTGGGCTCCGCTTCGGACTCGTGCCATATCCGCGAGCCGCAGTCCGGGCAGAAGACGCAGACGAGACGCCGCCCGCTGTCGGTGTTGCGGCGCCAGGTCTTCGGCGCGCCGCGCGTCAGGCGAAGACCCGCGTAGGGAACCTCGAGCGACAGGCCGAAGGCGGACGCCGATTGCTTCTGGCACTCCCGGCAGTGGCAGGCGTAGAGCGCCAGCGGCGCGCCCGCGCTTTCGTAGCGCAACGCGCCGCATTGGCATCCGCCGGTCAGCATTGCCGCAGTTCCCTCGCCGCGTCAGTCGAACCGGCGTCATTCAAGACTTTTCGAGACGCGCCGCCAAGTCCCTCCCCCCAGCACCACCCGTTTACTGGAGGTGGGTGAATTTTCGCCTGCCTACCCAGGCACACACGAGCCGCTCTTACTCTGCGCGCTGGCCTGACAGAAAGTCACCCAAATGTCTCAAAACGAGACTAGGAGCTTCGAGTTGGGGTAGGTGGCCCACACCAGGCAATGCTTCGAATGATGCCTGCGTGATTAGCGCGTGAAGCGACTTGCCACGCTGGAGCGGTATCCATGGATCATCCTCGCCCCAGATGATTTTGACGGGGCAACGAATTTCTCCGAACGAGGGTTCGATCTCAGCGGTGAATCGTTCGTCAGCTTGCGCAAACTGCCGATAGAAGCTTTCCCGTCCCTCTTCCGACAACCAGGGCTCAACCAGTTTCTCAAAGTCCTCGTTGTCGATCGGATTGACGATTGCGCCTTGAATGTAGGCCTGGACAACAGCTTTGTGGATATGAGGCGGAAGGCCGAGAAAGGCATCTATATTGCGGCCGACGTGATCGAAAAATTCCGATCCCCAGGGGCGCATCGCTACGACATTCATCAGAATGTATCGATCGAAGTCGCAACCATGGAGCAGATGTGCACGGAGCGTCGTGGCGCCTCCAAAATCGTGCGCAACGACCATAGGCCGCTCGAGCTCCCAATGGGAGAGCATCTCGGCGAAAATCTGTCCCTGGATGTCGAGTGACGTGCGCTGCTCTGCGCGTTTGTCGGACTGTCCGTACCCGGGCATGTCGTACCAATGGACACTAAAGTGCTTTGCAAGCTCTGGGATGACTCGGTGCCATGAGAACGAAGACCACGGCCAACCATGGGCCAATACGAGGGCAGGCCCATCTCCACAGCTGCCCGCCGCTACCGAGCCCGCTGATGTTTCCACTGTTTCATCGAGTCTCCAAGTCAACGGCTTCTCGTCTTTTTGTCTCACCGCGCGCGAGACCGCTATTGGAGTCGAGCTGACCGAGATCGACGTCACGCCAGGCTCGTCGGGTCGCTGGCGCGGGCGACGCCGATCATCGAATCCCGCGTCACCAGGCGGGCGAGCTTTTCCTCCGTCCAGCCTTCGGTTCCCGCCGGCCGTTGCGGCACCACCAGGTAGCGCATCTCGGCGGTGGAATCGTGAACCCGCAATTCCACCGCGTCGGACAGCGCGAGCCCGAACTCGGCCAGCACCCGGCGCGGCTCGCGCACCATGCGGGAGCGATAGTTGTGGCTCTTGTACCAGGCCGGCTGCCGGCCCAGCACCATGCGCGGGTAGCAGGAGCAGAGCGTGCAGACCACGACGTTGTGGACCTTGTCGTCGTTCTCGAGCGCGATCATCGGCGCGACGCTGTCGATGCCGAGCTCGGCCAGCGCCGCCTTGCCGTCGGCCAGCAGCCGCTGCTTGAAGCCCGGGTCGCGCCAGGCCCGCGCCACCGCGCGCGCGCCGAGCGCCGGCGTGATCGCCTCCAGCTGCTCCACCTTGCGGCGCTCTTCCTCGGCCGAGTAGACGCCCTTCTCGATCAGCAGCTCGCGCAGCGCCAGACCGAGAAACTGGTAGTGGGTGCGGGGCTCGGGATGGTCCGGCTGGAAGGCGCGCGGCCCGTGGTCGTGGCTATGCTCGCCGTGGTGGTGGGAATGGTCCTGGGCCATCGGTCTCCTCCGCGCCTCCGTCAGGCCGGCTCCAGCCAATGCTCGAAGATCTCGGCCTCGAGCCGGTCGCTGGCGCCTCCCGCGTAGTCCGGCCAGAGATCGCGCTGGGCGAGGCGCACCCGGTAGAGTGCCTGGAAGGGCTCGCCGTCGCCGCCGAGCGACAGGCCCTCGGGCTCGCCGAAGGCGCCGCAGAGGCGGATCACGGTCGCCTCCTTGCCCTTCAGGTACCAGGGGGTGCGATGGTGCCCGCCGGGCGCTCGCTCGGCGATCCGCACCCGCGCTCCGGGAGCGAAGCGCGGTCGGCCGGCGCTCATGTTGCTCACGATGGGCCGCCCTTCTGTTGCTCCGCCGCGCGCGCTTTCAGGAGCGCGATGCGCTCGTCGAGCTCGGCCTGGCCGATCAGTCCCTTGCGGACGGCGACGCTCGCCACCGAGGCCGCCCAGCGCTCGTAGTAGGACATGGTCTCGTAGGCGTCGGGCGGCAGGGTTTCGATGCCGTGACGCAGCTCGGCGAAATCCACCAGCACGCCCTTGCCCAGCAGCAGGCGGACCATGGCGTCGATGCGCCAGTCCCAGAAGGACAGCTCGTGCTCGGCCTGGTCGATCGGGCCGCCTTCCAGTCCGCCGACGTCGTGAGGTCCGCTCGGTTTCCGCTTCGCGCTCATTGCAAGGCCGAGTCTCGGCCAGCGGCAGCGGTTATTCAAGAGCCAGCAATAGACTCTCTAATTGTTCGTGTTCGAAAGAATTTGCCCGGCGTCTTCTTGGACTGCTGGGCAATTATGGTAAATGCCGGCTATCTCTTAATAGCTTGTAAAGATTGGAGGGCCATAGTACTAGCTGGATCAACAATAATCGGGGGTGCGGCGATGGCTTGTCTCCGGCAAGTGTTCGCAGTCTTTGCGGCGCTCGCAAGCCTCTCGCTTTTCTCCGTCACGGCCTTTGCCGACCAGCAGTCGGCCGTGCCGGTCGCGGGCTTGGCGATCGGTCAGCCCTCGGGCCAAGTGTCGTTGCGGGTCATTCCGCATATCGGCGGCGCGTCGGTCAATCAGCCCATCCAGTGGGAGGTCATGACCTTCGGCCGCGACACCCAGGGGCAGCGTCAGCGGGTGGCCGAAATGGTCGCCGCGCAGCCGCAGTTCGTGTTGCCCGCCGGATGGTACGTGGTGCACGCCCGGGTGGGCGGGCGCGAGATCGTCCATCCGATCGAGGTGACCGCCGGCCGCAGCTTCAAGTACACTTTGGTGCAGAACTAGGGATCGCCCAGAACCGCCCGCCGCCCAAGCGGCAAGGGCCGATGACAAGGGGCCGCGCTCATAGCGCGGCCCTTTCTCTTTGCGCTATTCGCCCATCATCGGCAGCTTGAGGCCCTGCTCGCGGGCGCAGGCGATCGCGCTCTCGTAGCCGGCGTCGGCGTGGCGCATCACGCCGCTCGCCGGATCGTTGGTGAGAACCCGTTCGAGCCGCCGCGCGGCCGCTTCGGTGCCGTCGGCGACGATCACCATCCCGGCGTGCTGGGAGAAGCCCATGCCGACCCCGCCGCCGTGGTGCAGCGAGACCCAGGTGGCGCCGCTCGCGCAATTGAGCAGCGCGTTCAACAGCGGCCAGTCGGAGACCGCGTCGCTGCCGTCCTTCATGCCCTCGGTCTCGCGGTTGGGGCTGGCGACCGAGCCGGAGTCCAGATGGTCGCGGCCGATGACGACGGGTGCCGACAGCTCGCCGCTCGCCACCATCTCGTTGAAGGCGAGGCCGAGCTTCGCGCGCGCGCCCAGCCCGACCCAGCAGATGCGCGCCGGCAGGCCCTGGAACGCGATCCGCTCGGCGGCCATGTCGAGCCAGCGATGCAGGTGCGGATCGTCGGGGATCAGCGCCTTCACCTTGGCGTCGGTCCTGGCGATGGCGGCGGGATCGCCCGACAGCGCCGCCCAGCGGAAGGGACCGATGCCGCGGCAGAACAGCGGGCGGATGTACGCCGGCACGAAGCCGGGGAAGTCGAAGGCGTCCTTGACGCCGACTTCGAGCGCCATCTGGCGGATGTTGTTGCCGTAGTCGAAGGTCGGCACGCCGGCCTCGGCGAAGCCCAGCATGGCGCGCACCTGGAGTGCCATCGAGTCCTTGGCGGCGGCGACGACCTTCTCCGGATCGCGCGCCTGCTCGCGCTCCCACTGATCGAGGCTCCAGCCCGCCGGCAGATAGCCGTTGAGCGGATCGTGGGCCGAGGTCTGGTCGGTCACCATGTCGGGCCGGACGCCGCGCTTCAGCAATTCGGGGAAGACCTCGGCGGCGTTGCCGAGGAGACCGACCGATAGCGCCGTGCCGTCTTTCTTGGCCGCGTCGAGGATCGCCAGCGCCTCGTCGAGCGTGCCGGCCTTGCGGTCGAGATAGCGCGTCTCCAGGCGCCGCTCGATGCGGCTCGGCCGGCATTCGACCGCCAGCATCGAGGCTCCGGCCATGGTGGCGGCGAGCGGCTGGGCGCCGCCCATGCCGCCCAGCCCGCCGGTCAGAATCCAGCGGCCCTTGAGGTCGCCGCCGTAGTGCTGGCGCCCGGCCTCGACGAAGGTCTCGTAGGTGCCCTGCACGATCCCCTGGCTGCCGATGTAGATCCAGGAGCCCGCCGTCATCTGGCCGTACATCATCAGGCCGGCGCGGTCGAGCCGGTTGAACTGCTCCCAGGTCGCCCAGTGCGGCACCAGGTTGGAGTTGGCGATCAGCACGCGCGGCGCGTCGGGATGGGTCTTGAAGACGCCGACCGGCTTGCCGGACTGCACCAGCAGGCTCTCGTCATCGCCCAGCTCGGTGAGGCACTTGACTATGGCGTCGTAGCAGCGCCAGTCGCGCGCCGCGCGCCCGATGCCGCCGTAGACCACCAGCTCTTCCGGCTTCTCGGCGACCTCGGGGTCGAGGTTGTTCATCAGCATGCGGAGCGGCGCTTCGGTCAGCCACGACCTGGCGCTGAGCGTGCGGCCGCGCGGGGCGCGGATCTTGCGGTTGTTGTCCAGACGCGGGTTGTCGACACGCGGGTTGTCGCTGGAAGCGGGCATGGCGGAGCGGGGTTTTGCGGTCACGGGCGGGCGATCCTGTTGCGGCCGGCGGTCATGCGGCGACGATCTCCTCCTGGTGGCCGACCAGGCGGTAGCGCGATCCGGGGTGGGTGAGGCGGGTGACCGAAACGACCAGCCCGCCCGACCAGGTCATCCGGGTGACCCGCAGGCACGGCTCGTCGGCCTCTATCCCGAGCAGGCTTCGCTGCCGGGCGGTGGGCAGCACGGCCTCGATCACGTGGTCGGCCGCCTGGATCGGCCCGAGCGCGGTCAGATACTCGTTGGGCGTGCTGCGGGCGAAGTCCTGCTCCAGGTACCGGGGCGCGAAGGCCGGGTTGACGTGGCGCTCCTCGAGCTGGATCGGCACCTCGTTCTCCCTGTGCAGCAGCAGCGAATGGAAGACTCGTCCGGGCGGCTTGAGCGCCAGGGCCTCGGCGATGAGGCGCGGCGCGGCCTCGGCCTTGAGCAGGACCACCCGGCAAGAGTGGCGATGGCCGCGCTCGGCGATCTCCTCGCGGATGCTGCGCACCCGCAGCAGCTCGGACTGCGGCTTGCCGTCGGCGACGAAGCTCCCGGCGCCCTGGATGCGCAGCAGCCAGCCTTCGGCGGTCAGCTCGCGCAGCGCGCGGTGCGCGGTCATGCGGCTCACCTTGAGCTTGCGCGTCAGCTCGTTCTCCGAGGGCACGCGCTCGCCGGCCGCGATCTTGCCGGCCAGGATGCGGCCGACCACATGGTCCTTGACCTTCTGATAGAGCGGGACGGCGCTTGCCTGTCGGGCCTTGGCCATGACTGTTCCCCGGAGCGAATGCTGCTGCGCGGGCGCGACCGGTGGCGTGCCTCGCCCAACTTGTATATACATCTTTGCCGCCTCTTGTCACTGCCCCCGAGCCCCGGTTTTGCCATGGACTCCTACCGCTTCGCCGAAGGCACCGCGCCGCTCCTGGTCTCGATGCCGCATGTCGGGACAGCGCTGCCGGAAGACCTCGCCGGCCGGCTGACGCCGGCCGCGCTTGCGGTGCCGGATACCGATTGGCACGTCGACCGGCTCTACGATTTCCTCCCTGCGCTCGGCGCCAGCGTCATCCAGGCCAACTATTCGCGCTACCTGATCGACCTCAACCGGCCGCCCGACGGCACGCCGCTCTATCCGGGTGCCAGCGAGACCGAGCTCTGCCCCAGCTCGACCTTCGCCGACCAGCCGCTCTACCGGGACGGCGGCAAGCCTGGCGCCGACGAAATCGCGGCGCGGCGCGAGCGCACCTGGCGGCCCTATCACGCGCGCCTGGCGCAAGAGCTGGAGTGCCTCGAGACGCGCCACGGCCGCGTTCTGCTGTGGGACGCCCACTCGATCCGCAGCGAGGTGCCGCGCTTCTTCGCCGGCCGCCTGCCGGACCTCAATCTCGGCACCGGCGACGGGACGAGCTGCGACCCGGCGCTGGCCGCGCTCTTGGAGCAACGGGCTGCGGCCTCGGGCTACAGTCACGCGCTCGACGGC
>JBOHKJ010000511.1:0-2608 GCA_050728975.1 Kiloniellales bacterium
GGTGTGGCGCGCGCTGCTAGTGGCGACCGTCAACGACGAGCTGGCACGCGCCGAGGGCCTGAAGGCCGCTCGCGCCGAGCTGATCCTGATGCTGACCCTGGCGCTGCTGGTGGCGCTCGCCATCAAGGTGGTGGGCGTGCTGCTGATCACCGCGCTGCTGATCGTGCCCGCCGCAGCGGCGCGGCGCTTCGCCGCCACGCCGGAGAGCATGGCAGTGGGGGCGGCCGTCGTCGGCTGCCTCGCGGTCGTCGGCGGTCTCGCTGCCTCGCTCGCCTGGGACACCCCGGCCGGCCCCTCGATCGTGGTCGCAGCACTCGCGGTCTTCGTCGCGGTGCAGGGTGTGGGACTGCTGGCGCCTATCCGCAGCCGATAGGCGGCTCGCCGCCGCCTACCTGCTCCTTGTGACGACGACGTGCGTCGCGTTCTCCGTGGGAACGTGCTCGCTGCACCGGTAGCCGAGCTTCGGCAGGTCGACCCCGGCAAGAAGGTGCTCCCCGGCGCCGAGGAGGACTGGGGAAATGGCAAGGTGCATCTCGTCGATCAGTCCCGCGCGGAGGTATTGCCGGATCGTGGCGACGCCGCCGCCGAGCCGGATGTCCTGGCCGTTGGCGGCTTCGGTGGCGCGTTTCAGCGCGGCCTCGATGCCATCGGTGACGAAGTGGAAGGTCGTGCCGCCGTCCATGACGAGCGATGCCCGTGGGTTATTGGTGAGCACGAAAACGGGCGTGTGGTACGGCGGGTTGTCGCCCCACCACCCCTTCCAAGCGTCGTCGGGCCAGGGTCCCCGGACCGGGCCGAACATGTTGCGGCCCATGATGCACGCTCCGATGTCGGCGAACCCGCGCGCCGCGAAGCCGTCGTCGATGCCCGTCGTTCCGCCGTCGTTTCCGAACATCCGTCGAAAGGTCCGGGTTGCGAAAGCCCATTCGTGCAATGCGACACCGCCGACGCCGAGCGGATTTTCGAGATCCTGATTGGGACCGGCGCCGTAGCCGTCGAGGGATATGGTAAAGGCATGGACGCGGAGCTTGGCCAAGATTGTATCCTCCGAATTGCGCCGGCCGACCAGTCCACAGGCAGTGTCGGCGACCGATCGGCCGGTGCGTGTTGAAATCGTATCTTAGGAGCCGCTCGCAGGCCCGCAACGGGCGATGCGTGTCTCGAGGCAGAGCTTCGAGGGCGCGCCCAAGTTTCTTCACGCCCGTGTCGTCGCTTGCGGCGGCATGCCGCGCATGATGAGGTGGAGAGAATAGTCTGCGGCTTCTTGCTTTCAAGGGAACCAGCGCGCGATGTTCGAGCTCACCACCCTGCTGCTGTTCCTCGGCGCGGCGCTGCTGATTGCGATCTCGCCGGGGCCGGGCATCTTCTATGTCGCCGCGCGCACGCTCTCCGGCGGGCGGGCAGAGGGGCTGGCTTCCAGCCTCGGCACCGGCTTGGGCGGCCTTGCCCATGTGGCGGCCGGAGCGCTCGGGGTTTCGGCACTGCTGCTGGCGAGCGCCGAGGCCTTCACCCTGCTCAAGCTGATCGGTGCCGCCTATCTGGTCTATCTCGGCATCCGCACCTGGCGCGCGGCGGCCGAGCCGGTAGCGCTGGCGCCGCTCGACCCGCAGGGCGCCGGTCGCGCCTTCAGGGACGGCGTGCTGGTCGAGGCGCTCAACCCCAAGACCGCGGCCTTCTTCCTCGCTTTCATTCCGCAGTTCGTCGAGCCGGCGGGCGCGCTGAGCGTGGCGGCGCAGTTTCTGGTGCTGGGCCTCGTCTCGGTGACGCTCAACACGCTGGCCGACGTCGGCGTTACCTTCGGCGCCGCGCGGCTGCGCGAGCGCCTCGGCGCCACGGCGATCGCGTTGCTGCGCCGAATTTCCGGCGGTGTCCTCTGCGGGCTCGGGGTGACGCTCGCGCTGGCGCGGCGTTGAAGCGGACCCAGGTGAGCGACGCCCCGACCTTTCTCTTCGTCAGCTATCTCGCGATGACCCGCCCGCCCGCCGGCGATCCCCTGCCCGCGCCGCTGCCGGACGCGCGGATGGCGCGCGAAAAGCTCTCCGTCGACAGCTATCTGACGCTCTACCGCGCGGTAGGCGCGCCCTGGAGCTGGGACCAGAGGCTCAAGCTGCCGCGCGCCGCGCTGGCGGCATTCCTCGCCGGCCCGGCCTGCGACCTCTTCGTGCTGCGCCTTGGCGAGGAGGCCGCCGGCTTCTGCGAGTTCGACAGCGCCGCCTTCCCGACCGTGCAACTCATGAACTTCGGCCTGCTGCCGGCGCAGCAGGGGCGCAGCCTCGGCCCCTGGCTGCTCGACGCCGCGCTGCGCGAGATCTGGCGACGCAACCCAGGCCGCGTCTGGCTGCACAGCGACACCCAGGACCATCCCAAGGCGCTCCGCACCTACGAGCGCGCCGGCTTCCTGCTGGAGGAGCGGCGCTGGCAGGGCGTGACCGACTTGTAAGTCGGTCGGGCCCAAAGCCAAATAAACGACAAAATAAACGGCGCCCAGAAACAAATAAACTCAGGCCTTCACGCCAAGAAAATGCTATAGTGGGTGCCTGAAATATTCTCACGTTGCAAATCGCCGATCGAGCGCCATTTGCTTAAGTGCAGCAGATTATTGCGGCAC
>JBOHKJ010000512.1:0-1565 GCA_050728975.1 Kiloniellales bacterium
GGTGGTTTCAGCGCCATGATGTAGCCCGCGTCGAGCTATCGGCGGGGTTCCTGCGCGCGAAGAGTGAAGAGTCAGGCAGCGTTCCTTTTTACCCACGCGACATAGCGGTCCATCCAGTCCTGAAGGAACTCTTTGCTGCCCGGTCCGATGTCGCCGGCTTCGTCGAACAGGCCTTCCTTCGCCTGGATGAAGGCTTCGGGCTGGCCGAGCGTCGGCACGTCGAGGTAGGCGAGAACGCCGCGCAGATGCTGTTGCGCCACCGCCGTGCCGATGGCGCCGACCGAAACCCCCAATATGCCGGCCGGCTTGCCGGTAAAGGCGCTCTCGCCATAGGGGCGCGAGGCGTGGTCGATCGCGTTCTTCAGCACGCCGGGGAGCGAGCGGTTGTATTCGGCGGTGACGAACAGCAGCCCGCGCGCGGCCTTGATCTCGCTCTTCAGCCGCTTGACCGGCTCGGCCTGGTTGGCGTCGTCGTCCTGGTTGTAGAGCGGCAGGTCGTCGATCCGCGCCTGCTTGAAGGAGAATTCCTTTGGCGCGAGCTTCACCATGGCGTTCGCCAGCTTGCGGTTGAAGGACTCGCGGCGAAGGCTGCCGACCAATACGGCGATTGGGTACTCGCTCATCTCGATCTCCCGACGATTGTTGCCCGTGACTGGGGGCGGATGAAGGAAGGACTGGCGGCGCTGAGGAGGACTGGCGGCGGCCGGCAGTTGTTCCGCGCCTTGGCCTCGATCGCGCAATGCGCCGGCTCACCCTTCGAACAGCATCACCACCGCCGGGCCCTCGGCGGTTTCGACCACTGCCTCGCCGGCGAAGCCCGCCCGCGCGTAGGCGCGGCGCGCGTGCAGGTTATCGGCGGCGGGATCGATGGCGACCGCCGGCGCACCCTCGGCGATCAGCCGCTGGGCCAGCAGGCGCAGGAAGATGGCGCCGTGTCCGCGTCCGATCATCTCGGCTTCGCCGATGAAGGCGTCGATCGCCTTGGCGCCGCGCGGCAGGTGGGCGAGATGCGGCTGCGGCCAGACCTGCACCTCGCAGGCCTGTGCATAGGCAAACGGCCGCCCCCGGTGCGAGACGATCCACTGCGCCATCTCCGGCACGCCGAGGTCCTCCGCGAGCAGCGCCTCCTCGCGCTCGGGCGGGCCCCACCAGCGCACCACCTCGGGCGTCTTGAGCCAGCGCCGCAGCAGCGGCAGGTCGTCCGCGCTTGCCGCGCGAAAGCTGTAGTCCTCCGCGCTCATCCCTCGACCGGCAGCTCCCGAACAGGAGGTCTGAAACGATACAGATGACTATAGGCCGCGCAAGCGCGCCGTTCCATGGGCGGGCCAAGTCCTTGGCGCCAAAGGGGCTTAGGTACAAGTACCACCCTATCTTGACATAAGGGCAGTTGCCCGATACCCTGTCGAGTCCACTGCGGAGTCGGTTGCGCGGGCGGCCCGCCCGACCGGTCAGGAGCACCTGCGATGAGCGCCCAAGCCCTTGAAAGCAGCGCGAGACTGCCGGATTGCGCAGGCCCGGCCGGGGCCTTTTCGCCGCCACCCCAGGGGGCTTGGCGGCGTTCCATA
>JBOHKJ010000513.1:0-11780 GCA_050728975.1 Kiloniellales bacterium
GTCCGTGCCCGGTTTATACTGGTCCGGCGGGAGCAAGACAATCGTGAGCCAGGAAATGGGCCACGCGTCCTCGCGGGCCGGCTTGCCGCGGACACGCCGCCAACAGACTTCCTGCAGCCTTGACCCTGGGGCAGTCGGCCCCCAATATCTGCCGCTCTCCTGATCCTGCGGCCACGCGGTCAGGGGCGACGGCCCGGTGGCAGAGTGGTGATGCAGGGGACTGCAAATCCCCGTACGTCGGTTCAATTCCGGCCCGGGCCTCCAGGCCCCATGGCGGCATCGCCCGGCAGCCCGAACCCCTCCGGCCGGGCCTCCGTGACGTTGCAGCACCCCCCTCGGTCTGATATAAACCCGCGCTCCCGACGGCCGGGATCGGCGCTGCCGTTCGCCTGGCGGGGAACCACTGATCCGCGGTAGCTCAGTCGGTAGAGCAGGTGGCTGTTAACCACCGGGTCGCAGGTTCGAGTCCTGCCCGCGGAGCCAATCTCAAAGAAAACGGCCGCGCAGTCCCCAGCGACGCGCGGCCGTTACCTTTCCATGTTACCGCTCACCCTATTCCGCCGCCGGGCTTTCCTGGCGGGTGATGGTGATCACCGGCTCGACGGCCTTGAGCTCGTCCAGCGGGATGTGACAGGCGATCACGTGACCCGGCGAGACCTCGACCTCGGGCGGAGTCTCGGTTTCGCAGATCTTGCCGAGCTTGCGATGGCAGCGGGTGTTGAAGGGGCAGCCCTTGGGCGGGTTGATGACGCTCGGCAGGTTGCCTTCGAGGATGATGCGTTTCTTCTTGACCGAGGTATCGGCGATCGGCACCGCCGACAGCAGAGCCTCGGTATAGGGATGGTAGGGCGGCGAGAAGACCTCGTCGGTCGTGCCCTGCTCCATGATGCTGCCGAGGTACATCACCACGACCCGGTCGGCGAGATAGCGCACCAGGCTGAGGTCGTGGCTGATGAAGACCAGAGTGGTATGCCGCGAGCGCTGAATCTCCATCAGCAGGCCGGTGACCGCCGCGGCGACGGAGACGTCCAGCGCAGAGACCGGCTCGTCGGCCACCACCAGATCCGGATTGCCGGCAAAGGCGCGGGCGATGCCGACGCGCTGCTTCTGGCCGCCGGAGAGCTGGCGCGGCCGCCGCTTGGCGAAGTCGCGCGGCAGCTTCACCAGATCGAGCAGACGTAGCACCAGCTCCTCGACTTTCGCGCGGTCGCGTTCCACCCCGAACTTGCGGATCACCCGCGCCAGCTGACCGCCGACGCTGTGGCTCGGGTTGAGGGTGTCGAACGGATTCTGGAACACCATCTGCATGGCGCCGATCAACTCGCCGGAGCGCTTCTGCACCGTGATCTCGCCGAGGTCCCGGTCGCGGAACACGACCTCGCCGTCGGTCGCCGTCTCGAGGCCCATCAGCACCTTGGCGAAGGTCGACTTGCCGCAGCCCGATTCGCCGACGATGGCGACCGTCTCGCCTTCGCGCGCGTCGAAACTCAGGCGCTCGTTCGCCTTCACGTAGCGTACGCGCTTCCCCTTGAAGAGCGCAGCGAGCGAGTTGTCGGACAACTCGTAGTACTTGCGCATGTTGTTGACGCGCAGCACCTTGTCGCCGAGATTGGAGCGCTCGGCTTGGCTGCCGGCGGCCAGAGGCGCCGCCCAGTCGATCTCGTCCCAGCGCAGGCAGCGGCTGTGGTGATCGTCGCTCACCTTCTCCATAACGATGGCCTGGCCATCGCAGCGCCCCGCCTGGAAGAAATCGCAGCGCGGACCGAAATTGCAGCCCGGCGGGCGTTGATGGGGCAGTGGAAGCTGGCCGCGGATCGGTACCAAGGGGCGCGCGGTCTTGTCGGCGCCGGGCAGCGGAATGCAGCCGAACAGGCCGCGCGTGTAAGGGTGGCGCATTCGGTCGAAGACGTCGCCGACCGACCCCTCCTCCACCGCCTCGCCGGAATACATGACGTTCACCCGATCGCAGGTCTCCAGGATCAGTCCCAGATTGTGGGAGATGAAGACCATCGAGGTGTTGTGCTTGCCGGCGATCTCGCCGACCAGCTCGACGATGCCCGCCTCCACCGTGACGTCGAGCGCGGTGGTCGGCTCGTCGAGCAGCAACAGCGAGGGGTTGGAGAGCAGCGCCATGGCGATCACGACGCGCTGCTGCTGGCCGCCGGAGATCTGGTGCGGATAGGCCGCCATTACGCGATCTGGATCCGGTAAGTTGACGCTCGCCAGCATGTCGAGCGCGCGCTCGCGCGCCTCGGCGACACTGCAGTTGTCGTGGCACAGCGGCACTTCCATGAGCTGCTGGCCGAGCTTCAAGCTGGGATTGAGCGCGGCCATCGGCTCCTGATAGATCATCGCGATCTCGTTGCCGCGCAATTGGCGCAACTCTTCCTCGCTGAAGGTCGCCATGTCGCGGCCCTTGTAGAAGATCTGCCCGCCGACGATACCGCCGTTGCTGCCCATATAGCGCATAACTGCCATGGCGACGGTCGACTTGCCGCAACCGGACTCGCCGACCAGGCCGATGGATTCGCCCTGGTGCAGCTTCATGTTAAAGTCGACTACAGCCGGAATCTCCCCGGCTCGCGTGAAGTAGGAGAGGCAAAGATTGCGGCACTCCAGCACCACCGGGCTGTCGCTCTGCGTTCCAGTTCTCGCGTGTGCGTCGTTCAATGTCTCAGTCCTTCAGTGAGATCTCGCGCAGGCCGTCGGCCAGCAGGTTGAAACCGAGCACCAGCGAGGAGATCGCAATGCAGGGGAAGACGGTCATGTGCGGGAAGGACATCGCCATCTGACGCATCTCGTTGATCATGCCGCCCCAATCGGGGTCCGGCGGCGGCAGGCCGAGGCCGAGGAAGCCCAAGACGCCGATGGTGATGATCACGTAGCCCAAGCGCAGGCAGGAATCGACGATCAGCGGTCCACGGGCGTTGGGCAGGATCTCCACGAACATGATCCGGATCCAGCTCTCGCCGCGCGTCTCCGCCGCGAAGACGTATTCGCGGTTCTTGAGATCGAGGGCAAGCCCGCGAACGATCCGCATGATCCCGGGTGCCGAGGCGAAAGTGATCGCAATCAGGATATTGAGGCCCGAAGAGCCGATGGTGGTGATGACGATCACGTAGAGCACCAGCACGGGAAAGGACAGGATCACATTGGAAATGAACGACAGCACCGCATCGACCCTGCCGCCGCGGTAACCGGCCGCCAGCCCCATCGGAATCCCCACCAAGTAGGCGCAGAAGGTGGCTACCGGAGCGTAGAGCAGGACGCGGCGCGAGCCGTAGATGATGCGCGAGAGGATATCGCGCCCCAGCAGATCGGTGCCTAGCCAGAACGTACCGCCGTCTGGGGCCGCTGCACCCGGAAGCGCCAAGGGCACCATCGTCGCATTGGGATCGTAGGGCGAAAGGATATCGGCCAGGATTGCCACCAGGACCCAGAAGGCGACCAGTCCGAAGCCGATCATGCCGACCGGGCTTTCGCGCAGCAGCGCGATAGCCTTGACGACCGACGTGATGGCGCCGGCGGTGGAGGGCCTCGGGAGGGTTTGCTCGGCCATGTTTGCCCGCCCTAGCTGAAACGAATTCGCGGATTGAGATAGGTGTAGCCGATGTCGGCGATGACTTGTGTGCCGACCGCTACGAAGACCGCGACCATGGCGCAGGCCTCGATCAGGTAGATGTCCTGATTAAGCGACGCTTCTAGCAGCAGCGCGCCGAAGCCCTTATAGGAGAAGAAATACTCGACGACGATCACGCCGGAGAGCAGCCAGTTGATCTGCAGCATGATGACGGTGAAGGGCGCGATCAACGCATTGCGCAACGCGTGCCTCATGATCACGGTGCGGTACGGCAAACCCTTGAGAACTGCGGTACGGATGTAATGCGTCATCATGACCTCGGCCATCGAAGCTCGCGTCATGCGCGTGACATAGCCGACGTCGTAGAGGACCAGCACCATGACCGGAAGGATCAGCTGGATCGGGGCAAATCCAGACGTCATCCCGCTCGTGCCGGGTAACCAGCCTAGATAGAACACGAAGATGGCCGCGAGCAGCGGCGCGCTTGCGAATTCGGGCACGGATGTGGTGACGATCGAGGCCACGGAGATAGTTCGATCGAGCGCAGATCCCTCGCGCATGCCCGCTAGTACGCCGAGAAACAGCGATAACGGTATCAGTACGGCCAAAGTTGCCAACGCAAGGATTCCGGTGTTGGCAAGCCGCGGCCACAGAACCTCCGATACCGGCACCTTGAAGCGGACGGATTCGCCGAAATCGCCGACCACGAAGTTGCCGAGCCACCGCACGTAGCGTTCCGGCAGCGGGTCGTTGTAGCCGTGCTCCTCGAGCCAGATCTCGCGCTGTTCCTGGCTGCTGTAGGGCCCCAGGACCTTGGTGGCGACGCTGCGCGAATCGACCTCGAGCAGCAGGAACAGCAGAATCGACACCACCAGCATGGTCAGCAGCATGCTGCCGAGGCGCCGGCTGACCATGATCAACATGGCTGCCGCTCGCTCCCGTTGTCTTGCGGGAAGGATGACATGTCAGCTTGGCTGTGCGGGGCGCCGGGGGCGGTCAGCATCTGCCCGCCCCCGCCCCGTCACGTCCTGTCCAGACCCTAGGCCAGCCAGACCTTGTGGAACTGGTGATAGCGCGTCGGGTGAGCGTGGTATCCCTTCACGCGATCGGTAGTGGCGGTGAAGATCGCGCGCCAGAACGGCTGCACCATAACGGCGTCGTCCTGCAGGATCTTCTGGGTCGTCGCCATCACCTTGCGACGCTCGTTGACATCGAGGATCGAGCTCGCCTCGTTCAAGGACTTGTCGAACTCGGGATTGTTGTAGGCGGTTTCGTTCCACGGCACGCCCGAGCGGTATGCGAGGTTGAGCACCATCACGCCGAGCGGACGGTGAGTCCAGGAGGTCAGGCTGAAGGGCGCCTTGTCCCAAATTTCCCAGTACTGCGCGCTCGGCATGACCTTGAGCGCCATGTTGATGCCGGCTGGCGCCAGCATCTCCTTGATGGCCTGCATCTGGGCGGTTTCCCAGGGTCCCTCGGCATCGCCGGAGATGCCCTCGAGGTTGAGACCGTCGCCGTAGCCGGCCTCGGCCAGCAGCTTCTTCGCCAGATCGACGTCGCGCTTCAAGGGCGGCAGTTCTGCGTATTCGGGATGGATCGGCGCCACGTGGTGGTTCTCGGCCACCTGGCCGCGCCCGCGGTGCGCCAGCGCCAGCAGGCGTTGGTTGTCGCAGCACAGCACGATGGCCTTGCGGACCCGCGGATCGTCGAAGGGCTTCTGAGTGACCTTCATGCGGGTGCAGCCGGTCTGCGCGGTGATCGCCTGATGCAGGACGACGCCCGGCAGCTTCTCGACCGTATCGATGGTCGAGATGTCGAGGCTGTAAACGCCATCGACCTGCTTGGACGCCAACGCGCCGATCGCCGCCGAAGGATCGCCACCGGTATCGACGTAGCGAATCTCGTCGAGATAGACGTCGCCGCCCCAGTAGGGAGCGCTGCGCTTGCGTAGCACCGCCAGCTCGCCGATCCGGAAATCGCCCAGCTCATAGGGGCCGGTGCCGATCGGGTTCTTGGAGAGATCGCGCCCCGTATCGTCGAAGCTGCGATGCACGATGGCGGTCGGATAGTTGTAGAGGTTCTCGGGGATCGACAGCACCGCCGAGTTAAGGTTCAGGCGCACCGTGTGGTCGTCGACCTTCTCGACAGCGCCCTCTGTCATGCGCCTGGACGTGACCGGATTGCCCTTGTCGTCCTTCTTGCCGGTGTCGACGTCCTCGGTCATGGAGGCGAAGAGACCGATGTTGGACGAGCCGGTGGCCGGATCGGTCCATCGCTTGAAGTTATGGACAACGTCGTCGGCGCCGAAATCGTCGCCGTTGTTCCACTTGACGCCCTGGCGCAGCCGCAGAGTCCAGGTCTTGAGATCGTCGGAGGCTTCCCAGCCTTCCGCCAAGTAAGGTCGCGTGATGTTGTCCGGGCCGGTGATGGTCAGATACTCGACGATGTGACGCGAGACGTTCGACTTCTGGGTCCAATCGAAGACCGCCGGATCGGTCATCTCCTGCACTTCCATCGCGACCTTGAAGCTACCGCCCGCCTTGGGCGTCTGCGCGGCGGCGCTTTTGACCACCTGCTCTTCGCCTAGGATCTTGCCGGCCATGGCATAGGCGGCCGGTGCCGCAACACCCAGCAGCGTCGCGGTTCGCAGGAACTCGCGGCGATCGATCGCCCCCGCTCGAAGCTGTTCCTTCAGCTCCGGCACGTAGGGGTGAATGCGCCGCCCCTGCTCGTCCTTGATTACCTTCTTCATTCCTGGTCTCCCTGCTTCCTTCAGCCTTGCCGAACGCGGCAAGGTCCTGAGTGTTCGATTCGAGTTAGCTGCTTCGAAGGCCGGGACGACGAACTTGGCCCCATGTCGGCCTCGAGGACGCTCGCAGTCGGTGGCAAATCGCCTGCCATCACCGCCGGTCGGACGAGAGTCGCACTAAGCCTCTGGATTATGTTCAGTGCCTCCCAGACCCCGTGTTTGTTCTTTGCGCCCGCCGACCCTTGTCGGTGCCAGCGGGCTTCCCTTGGGCTCAAAGCCTAACAAACTATAAGTCGCTGCGACACCCGTAACTTATGCATTTGCGCCATCCCCCGGATTAGGGGCGACGCCGGGGCTCATGCCAGCTTTGTCATGATACGCGGCCGCCCCGTTATTGTGCGGTGCACAGGGCAGCGCTCGGCGATCTCCAGCAGGCGGTGGCGTTGGGCCTCGTCCAGCGCCCCGCTCAGCTCCAGCTCCCGTTCGATCTGCTCGATCTGGGCCGACTTGCCCTCGCAGCCCTCGCAATCCTCGGCATGAACCCGGCCGTGGCTCAGGCGAACTGCCACCCTGTCGAGCGGCAGCTCCTTGCGTTCGGCATAGAGGCGCAGCGTCATTGCGGTGCAGCTGCCAAGGGCCGCCAGGAGGAGGTCGTAGGGTGTGGGACCGAGGTCCTGGCCGCCCAGCTTGGCCGGCTCATCCGCCAGGAAGCTGTGCCGTCCAGCCGAGATACGCTGGGTCAGGCGCCCGGTCCCGGCCTCCTCGACCAGAACCTGACCGGGCGGCGGCGTCGTGGGCACCGGAGTGGCCTCCGCCGCGGCCTCCGCGAGATAGCGGGTCGCCCAGGCAGTCAGAACCCGCGCGACATAGATCGCGTCCGATCTGCGACTCAAGAGGTGATCGGCATCGTCGAGCGAAACGAAACTCTTGGGATGCTTGGCCGAGGCAAAGATGACGGTCGCATTGTCGATACCGACAATCGCGTCGCGCGGCGCGTGGAAGACGATCAAGGCTTTCTTGAGCTTGGCGAGCGCTGCTTCCAGCCGATGCCGCTCGATGTCCTCCAGAAACTGCTTCTTGATCGTGAACGGCCGCCCGCCGATCGAGACCTCGGCCGCGCCGTGCGCCTCGATCTCGGAGCGGGAGCCAGTAAAGTGGCGGATGACATGGGCCGGCTCGGCCGGTGCGCCGATGGTCGCGATGGCGCGCGCCTCCGGCAGGCTCGCGGCGGCCGCGAGAACCGCCGCGCCACCGAGACTATGGCCGATGACCAGCTGTGGCGCGCTGTAATGCTCGCGCAGGTGCCCCGCAGCGGCGATCAGGTCGGCAACGTTCGACGAGAAGTTGGTATTGGCGAACTCGCCCTCGCTGTGGCCCAGGCCGGTAAAGTCGAAGCGCAGCACCGCGATACCCGCTTCGGCCAGCCCCTGCGCGATCCGCCCGGCAGCGAAGATATCCTTGGTGCAGGTGAAGCAGTGAGCGAAGAGCGCGTAAGCCCGCGGCTCCCCGGCCGGCTTGTCGAGCCGGGCCGCGAGCGTCGTGCCGTCGGACCCCGCAAAAGTCAGTTTCTGGCTCTCGACGGTCATGGCGCCTCTCCCTCTGCTGTCGCGTCGGGCAAGTCGAGCACGGTCCCGCTCCCGCCCGCAATCGCGGCCTGCCCTCTATCGTGAACTGCCCGACGCCGGTCGAACGGCCTGGGCGAGCACGAGCCAATCGGCTAGCTTCGCCGTCCCCGACTGACTGCCCATTCGGAGAACGCCGATGTCGGAGCGCCGCCCCACGGCCGATGCGGTCGAGATCATTGCCAAGGAGGCCGCGTTTCGCGGCTACTTCCGCGTCGACCGTTATCGCCTGCGCCACCGCCTCTTCGCCGGCGGCTGGTCGGGAGAGATGACCCGCGAGGTCTTCGAGCGCGGCCATGCCGCCGCGGTGTTACCCTACGACCCGAAAATCGACGCCGTGGTCCTGATCGAGCAATTCAGGATCGGTGCCTTCGCCGCCGGTCTCGACCCCTGGCTGATCGAGATCGTTGCCGGGATCATCGAGGAGGGGGAGAGCCCGCTCGAGGTGGCGCGTCGCGAGGCACTCGAGGAAGCCGGCTGCCCGCTCGGCCGGGTGGAGGAGATCGGCCGAGTTCTGCTGTCGCCTGGCGCCGTTTCCGAGACGCTGGCGCTGTTCTGCGCCGAAGTCGACAGCGCGGGGCTGGGCGGAATCCACGGCCTCGACGACGAGAACGAAGACATCCGAGCCTTCGTGGCGCCGCTCGACGTGGCCCTGGAGCGTCTCGCCAAGGGCGCCATCGCCAATGCCTCGACCGTGATCGCACTACAGTGGCTCGCGCTCAATCGGCAGCGGCTGCGCAGCGCCTGGACCTGAGCGGAGTGCCGCTCACGGCCGAGTGCTTGAAGGGCCCACCTGGGCGCGGCTAGTCTCGCCTCCCGGCCCCACCCTGTGGCCCTACCCTGCGGCATGTCATCTTGCTGGATGTCTCCATGGACTTGCGCGACGGCTTCGTCGAAACCATCGGCAACACGCCCCTGATCCGCCTGCGGCAAGCATCGGAAGCCACCGGCTGCGAGATTCTCGGGAAAGCCGAGTTTCTCAACCCCGGCAGCTCGATCAAGGACCGCGCCGCCTGGGCGATCGTCAAGGATGCCGAGGCCAAGGGACAGCTGCGTCCGGGCGGGGTGATCGTCGAAGGGACGGCCGGCAATACCGGGATCGGGCTGGCGCTGGTCGGCCGGGCGCGCGGCTATCGCTCGGTGATCGTGATCCCCGACACCCAGTCGCAAGAAAAGAAGGACATGCTGCGCTTGTGCGGCGCCGAGCTACGTGAAGTGCCGGCGGTGCCCTACAAGGACCCGAACAACTACGTCCATGTCTCGCACCGTCTGGCCGAGGATCTCGCCACGAGTGAGCCCAACGGCGCCATCTGGGCCAACCAGTTCGACAACGTCGCCAACCGGCAGGGCCATTTCGAGACAACCGGGCCGGAGATCTGGTGCCAGACCGACGGCAAGGTCGACGCCTTCGTCTGCGCTGTGGGAACCGGAGGCACCCTGGCCGGGGTCGCGGGTTACCTGCGGAGCAGGAAGAGCGATACGATCATCGCGCTTGCCGACGTGCCGGGCGCGGCGCTCTACAGCTACTACACCACGGGCGAGTTGAAGGCCGAAGGCAGCTCGATCACCGAGGGCATCGGCCAGGGCCGGGTCACCGCCAACCTCGAGGGCCTCGAGATCGACCATGCCTATCGCATTCCGGACAGCGAGAGCGTGCAGGTGGTCTTCGACCTGCTCGAGCACGAGGGTCTCTGCCTCGGCGGCTCCTCCGGCGTCAATATCGCCGGGGCGCTCCGGCTCGCCAAGGAGCTCGGCCCCGGCAAAACCATAGTCACGGTGCTATGCGACTACGGCACGCGCTACATGAGCCGCCTGTTCAATGCGCAATTCTTGCGCTCCAAGAACCTGCCGGTGCCCGCCTGGGTGGCGGCCATGGAGGGCTGAAGCCATGGAGCTACTGTTCCAAGAGGATGCCTATCTCGCGAGTTGCGAGGCGACTGTCGTCTCGGCCGGCGAGGCCGGCATCAAACTCGACCGCACGGTCTTCTATCCGCTCGGCGGCGGCCAGCCGGGCGACAGCGGACGCCTTGTGCTCGCCGACGGCAGCTCTGTCGCCATCGTCGACGCCCGTAAGGGCGACAGCCATCTCGAGGTGATTCACCTTCCCGCGCCCGGAGCAGCATCGCCGGCGGTCGGCAGCAAGGTCGCCGCCGAGCTCGACTGGGAGCGCCGTTACCGCCACATGCGAATGCACAGCTGCCTTCACCTGCTCTGCGCGGTCATCGAAGGCGACGTGACCGGCGGCCAGATCGGCGACGGCAAGGGCCGGCTCGACTTCAACCTGCCCGACACAGCGCTCGACAAGGATCGCATCGCAGCCGAACTCAACCGCTTGATCGAAGAGGACCATCCCGTGGTGCCGCGCTGGATCAGCGACCAGGAGCTTGCCGCTGCGCCGGACCTGGTGCGCACCATGTCGGTCAAGCCGCCGATGGGCTTCGGCCGGGTGCGGCTGCTCGACATCGCCGGCGTCGATCTTCAGCCTTGCGGCGGCACCCATATCAGGCACACCGGCGAGATCGGCCCGATCGCGGTCGGCAAGATCGAGAGCAAGGGCAAGCAGAATCGCCGCGTCAACCTGCTTTTCGCCGACTGAGCGAACACGGGTTACCGGAGGCGAGCGACAAGGCCATGGCGAACGATCGCGACGATTCCCTGGTCAGCAGCGCGTGGCTGGCCGACCATCTGAACGCGCCGGACCTGCGCGTGGTGGACGCCAGCTACTACATGCCGCACGAGAAGACCGATCCGCGCGCGCGCTTCAAGGAGCGTCACATCCCTGGCGCGGTCTTCTTCGACATCGACGAGATCGCCGACAAGAGCGTCGAGCTGCCGCACATGCTGCCGCCGCCGGTGGTCTTCTCTTCCAAGGTGCGCAAGCTGGGGCTCGGCGACGGCTCGCGGATCGTGGTCTACGACCAGCGCGGTCTCATGTCCGCGGCGCGGGTCTGGTGGAGCTTCCGGGTCTTCGGCCACCGCGACGTGGCGGTGCTGGACGGCGGCCTGCCGAAATGGCTGGCCGAAGGCCGGCCGGTCGAGGAAGGACCCGTGCGCGCCGACCAGCGTCACTTCACCGCCCGCAAGGATGCGACCCAGGTTCGTGACAAGGAGCAGATGCGCGCCAACATCGAATCCAGGCGCGAGCAGGTTCTGGATGCGCGCTCCAAGGGCCGCTTCGACGGCAGCGATCCGGAGCTCTGGCCGGGCCGGCGTCCCGGCCACATTCCTGGCGCGCTCAACCTGCCCTTCACCGACCTCATCAATCCTGCCAACCAGACGCTGCGCCCGCCGGCCGAGATCAAGCAGCGCCTGGAGGCCGCCGGGGTAGACTTCTCCAAGCCGGTGATCACGACCTGCGGCTCGGGCGTCACCGCAGCGGTACTCGCGTTTGGCCTTCACCTCGCCGGCCATCGCGACGTCGCGCTCTACGACGGCTCCTGGGCCGAATGGGGATTGCCGGGCGACACCCCGATCGAGACCGGCCCGTCGAAACGCTGAATGCGAGCCGACGATCCATGACCGAAAGCGACCAGGGCGCCTCGACGCTCGCTATCCGCCCGTACGAGGCCGGCGACCGCTCGGCGCTGCTGGCGCTGTGGCGAGTCTCGGACTTGATCCGGAAGTGGAACGATCCCGCCGCCGACATCGAGCGCTGGCTCGGCGCCGAGAACGCGACGATCCTGGTCGGGCTGCTCGAGCGCGAGCTGGTGGCGTCGATCGCGGTCGGCCATGACGGCCATCGCGGCTGGCTCTACTACCTCGCGGTCAAGCCGGCGCTGCGTAAGCGCGGCCACGGCCGAGCGCTGGTGGCGGCTGCGGAGGATTGGCT
>JBOHKJ010000514.1:0-6437 GCA_050728975.1 Kiloniellales bacterium
GGCTACGGGAATGCGCTCGGGCGCGATGTCCTGGTAGCGCGGCGCGGTCATCTTGTCCTTGGCCGGCAGGTTGACCCAGAGCTGAAAGCCGCGCATCAGCCCGTCCTCCTGCTCGGGCATTTCCGAATGCACGATGCCGCGCCCGGCGGTCATCCACTGCACCGAGCCGGGGCCGAGCAGGCCGACGTTGCCCTTGTTGTCGCCGTGGCGCATCCGGCCGTCGAGCATGTAGGTGACGGTCTCGAAGCCGCGGTGCGGATGGTCGGGAAAGCCGGCGATGTAGTCGGCGCCCTTGTCGGAGCCGAACTCGTCGAGCAGCAGGAAGGGGTCGAGGTCGGGCAGTGCTGCCTGGCCGATGACGCGGGTCAGCTTGACGCCGGCCCCGTCGCTGGCGGGCACGCCGCGCAGGACCTGCACCACATGGCGGTCCTTGCCTGTCCGGTCACCGGCGACCTGCAACTTTTCACTCGTCTGGGCCATAGCTCTCTCCCTCCGGTCTGCGCTCTGCCGCCCATATGATAGCGCCCGCGCTCCGGTTAAAGCAGGCACCTCGGGGTAACCGGCTGCGCTCGCCGCTTGCCGGCGCTGCGGGCCTCGCCTAGCTTGGCGCCGCACCGTCCGCAGGAGGCCGCCCCATGAAACCCGCCGATTACGTTGCCGCCAACCGCGAAGGCTGGGAGGAGGCCGCGCCGATCCATCGCAAGCAGAACCAGGAGCGGCTGCTCGCCAGCTTTCGTGTGCCGGGCTATTCCTGCCTCGACGAGACCGAGACCGCGGTCCTGTGGCGCATCGGTCTCGCCGGCAAGGACGTGGCGCAGCTCTGCTGCAACAACGGCCGCGAGATTCTTTCGGTGAAGAATCTCGGCGCGCGGCGCTGCGTCGGCTTCGAGCAGGCCCCTGGCTTCATCGAGCAGGCGCGCGAGCTGGCCGCTGCCGGAAACATCGACTGCGAATTTCTGCAAGGCGATGTCCACGCCATCCCGCGCGACTACGACGGGGCCTTCGATCTCGTCACACTCACGGTCGGCGTGCTCGGCTGGATGCCCGATCTCGACGCCTTCCTGGCGGTCGTGGCGCGCCTGCTGCGCCCCGGGGGACGGATCTTCGTCTACGAGTGCCACCCGATCCTCGACATGCTCGAACCGGGCAAGGCGGACGCGCCGGTCGCGTGGAATCACTCCTACTTCAAGCGCGATCCTTACGTCGACAACGACGGGCTCGACTACTACGGCGGCGGCGGCTACGAGGCGAAGTCGCTCTACTGGTTCCATCACAAGCTCTCGGACGTGATGATGGCCTGCGCCAGGAACGGCCTCGACAGGCTCGAGCGCTTCGAGGAGCTCCCCGACCACATCAACAACAGCTTCTGGAACGTGGAGAAGCAGGGCCCGCGCCTGCCGATGTCCTACACGCTCGTGATGCTGAAGGCGTGAGCGCGTCGCGCCCGAGCGCAGGTGCAATCCCTTCGCTTTGAACCTTCGCCCGGCGCCCAGCGACTGGCATCGGCCGGACTGCTGCCGCTGCCAACGGTGACCGCGTCACCTGGATCTCGCTCGACGGCGGCACCCGCTATCCGGCGCGGATCGTCGAAAGGAAGCCGGAGTAGGGGAACGGCTGACAGCCCTTACGCAGTAGTCGAATCTTAACTTTTGAGCGACAGGCTTGCGCGCGGCACGGCACAAAGCGAGGGCGATTCGATGGCTCGATCCAGGCAGGCCATTGTCGTTTCCGGCTTGGTGGCCGGCGCCGTCATCTGGCTCTTCATCGCCGCTCTCAGCGGGCGCGCCGAGGCGTGGGATTCGCCGCTCTACGCGCCGATCGGCCTGCCGCTGCTGGTGCTGGCGGCGGGCGTTCTCGGATACCTGTTTCGCGGCCGGCCCTTCACCGTCGCCTTCTCGATCTCCTACGGACAGGCGCTGGCGTTGCTGATCTGCGTCCAGGTCGGATCGCTGCTGCCCCTCGGCCTGGTGCTGTTCGCGATCTTCGCGCTGCCGCTCGTTCCTTTTGCCGCGCTCGGCGGATGGCTGGGGCGGCGCGGCGATCGCATCGCCACGAGCGATTGACAAGCAGCTCAACTCTCATCATAGTCGCGCCCCTCGACAGGACCAACCACCGAGCCGCGAAAGGACGCAAAGAGATGATGATCGTCACGACTTGCAACGTCGTTTCGCGCCGCACTTGGAGCGGCCGCCCGGGGGTTTGTCTGCATTAGCTGACGCGATCGTCGCGTCCGCACGCGATCAGGCCCCGCCGGAACCGGACGGGGCCTTTTTCATGCTTGGCTTCCGTCCGCGCTCTCCGGCCTCGACCGACGGAGGACAGCATGGCTTACGTAAACATCGCTCTTATCGATTGGACCGCTTGCGGCCGTTACATGCCGCAGCTCGGCGCGTTCGGTCGCTCGCGTTGCGGCGCCCGGCGCCGGATTCGTCTCACCTCGGCCGATCGCGGCCGCTCTAACGCTAAGGAACGACAGCCATGTCGGTAAGCTATCGATGCGCGCCGGCGCCACAACGGCTGAGGCGCGCCAGACTCTATCTCCTGCGCTTGCCACGGGCGGTCTCGGCCGCCTTTGCGCAGCGGCTTGCGAGGCGTCGGGCGAGAGCCCAGCTCATGGCGCTGAGCGACCATCAGCTACGGGATATCGGGCTCTCGCGCGACGCGCTGGCCCGTGGTCGCTTCGACTGCCGCCTGCCGCCGCCCGGCCTGCGGCCGTAGCTGGGAAAACCGGCCCCGCGCATCGGCGCGGGGCCGGTTGTTCCGCAGCGCTCTCGAAGCTGTCGCTAGAGTTGCGCCCCGGCGATGGCGATGTAGACCTCATGGCCGCCCTCGTAGATCATCGAGAGGGCGACATAGGCGATGATCGCCAGGCCGATGTAGGACAGCCAGTGGTAGCGCGCCAGCAGGCGTGCGATGAAGGTCGCCGCAGCGCCCATCAGCGCGATCGACAGCACTAGGCCGAAGATCAGTATCATCAGGTGATCGCGGGCCGCGCCGGCGACTGCCAGCACGTTGTCCAGCGACATGGAAAGGTCGGCGATGGTGATCTGCCAGATCGCCGCGCTCATGGTCTTGGCCGGGCGGCTGGCGATGAAGTCGGGCAGCTTCTCGTCGCCGCCCTCCGCCGCCGGCTCGCCGCCGGCTTCTGCAGCACCGAGCGAAGCGTAACCGCCACCGCTGCCGGCCAGCTCGGCCTGATGGGCCGGCGTCATCTGCCGGAGCTCGCGCCACATCTTCCAGGCCACCCACAGCAGTAGCAGGCCGCCCGCCAGCACCAGGCCGACGATTGCCAGGAGCTGGGTCGCGATCACCGCGAAGCCGATGCGCATGACCATCGCCATCACGATGCCGAGCGCGATGGCCTTGCGTCGCTGCTCGAGGGGCAGTCCGGCGGCGGCCAGGCCGACGACGATGGCGTTGTCGCCGGCCAGCACGAGGTCGATGAAAACCACCTGGAAAAAGGCAGAGATCTCGGACAGGAAAACGTCGCTCACCACGGGCCGCCTTTTTTGGTGTCGTACCGGGGTGAAACGCCGCAGCGCGTCGCGGCGGCCGCACCGCCCCGCACGCACTTGCTGCCCCCGGCTCCCGGTGCACCCTTAAATAATCAACTTTCCTTTCGGTGCAAGAAAGAAACGCAAATAGGGACCGGAATTCAGGCCGTTGGGACCCTTACACTCGCCTGTCCGAGTGTGCCGAGCCGGCATCCAGAATCGGAAGAGCGCGCTCGCGAATCCGCTTAAGCCCATGACGAAACACAAGTTTGACACCCCTATGACAGACCTAGATCACGATGGTTGCAGTAGTGTCAGCCTGCACGGGTGGGCTGGCCGCCCGACGCTGGGGAACCTGGAGACGAGTTTTATGAGCGCAGCTGAGACCAAGATGCCGGACACCGCCGACGTTTCCGAGATGATGGAGAGCGAGCTCAAGGAATTGCGCCAAGTGGGGCAGCTCTTCCGCCGTGTCCTTGGCGAGCTCGATCAGGTCAACGCTTCGCTGGCTCAGGATCTTGAAACGGTGCATCGCCAGCTGCTGCGCCTGGATCATCGGATGCAGGCGCTCGAAGTGGTGGCGTTGGGTGAACGGCCCGCCACCCCCGAGGCGGGCCGTAAACTCCACGATGCGATCGACAGCCGGAAGGGGCACAGCCTCGGGTCGGCCAACGGCGACATCCGCCGGGTCCTCTCTTAACCGTCTGTTAAGACTCGGTCCGCCCCGACCCGTTGCGCGGCGGTCATTTCGCCGGCCGCCGCGCGAACGATCCGCCAGGCGCCCGACAGGAACAGCGCCGACATTGCGGCGGCCACCAGCAGGTCCGGCCACGGCGTTCCACTGAGAAAGACTCCGCTCGCCGCCAGCACCACCGCTAGGTTGCCCAGCGCATCGTTGCGACTGCAGATCCACACCGAGCGCACGTTTGCGTCCCCGTCGCGCCACTTCAGCAGCAGGAGCGCGCACGCCAGATTGGCGGCGAAGGCGAGTAGGCCGATGCCGCCCATCACGACGGCATCCGGCTGGTGCAGCACGAAAACCCGGTAGAGGCTGCCGCCGGCTACCCACAGGCCCAGCGCACCCAGCGACAGCCCCTTGGCCAGCGCGGCGAGCGAGCGGATCCGGACCGGCTTCCCGATTACCAGCAGCGTGATCGCGTAAGTCGCGCTGTCGGCCAGGAAATCGAGCGAATCGGCCTGGAGCGCCATCGATTGGCCGAGCAGCCCCGCGCCCAGCTCGACCAGGAACATGGTGACGTTAATGACGATGATCGCCAGGAGCACCCGCTTGAAGCGCGGATCTTCGCCGGTAAACCGGGGCTGGCTTTCGCAACAGGCAGACATTGCGTCCTTCCGGGACTCCCCCTATCTGTCGGAAAGATAGGACCTACAGTCGCTATAGCTTCAAGGGAGGATTCCCATGCACCCTCGCCACAGCTTGTCCCCGGACCCTGGCCAGAGCGGGGAAACCGCGGCCAGCCTCGGGATCGGCGCGCTTGCCCGGCGCAGCGGCTGCAAGGTGCAAACGATTCGTTACTACGAGCAGATCGGCCTGATGCCCGAGCCCGTAAGGACAGAGGGCCGGCAGCGCCGCTACAGCAGCCGCCATGCCGAGCGCCTGACCTTCATCCGTCACGCCCGCGCGCTCGGCTTTACGCTCGACCAGGTTCGCAGCCTCTTGGCCTTGAGCGATCGCCCGGATCGCTCTTGCGAGGAGGTGGACGTGATCGCCAAGGAGAATCTGGCGGCGGTCGAGACGCGGCTCGCGAGCCTGGCCGTGTTGAAGCGCGAGCTGGAGCGCATGCTGGAGCACTCTGCCCACGGGACCGTTTCGGACTGCCGGATCATCGAGGTCCTGTCGGATCACGGCCTCTGCAACGCCGAGCATGCCGTGCCCCGGTAGCTGCAGCGGGGCCCCCGCGTTGAAGGAACCCGCAAGGACCCCCCGATCCTGCTCTGGGCCGAGCGCACCTTGGCCAGGAACCTGTCGACCTCACCGCGCAAAGCCTCGGCTTGCCTGTTCAGGCCCGTCGCGGCATCGAGCACGAGCAGCGAGGCTTGGCCTGTTTCGCCAACCGCGCCTGAGACGTCGCCGATCTCGCTCGATACCAGGCGCGTTCCATCCGCGGCGTGCTGAACGTTGCGCGTGATGTCGCCAGTAGCACTCGACTGCTCCTCGATTGCAGAGGCGATCATGAGCGCGATGTCGCTCATCTCCTGGACAACTTGAGTGATGGAGGCAATGGACGATACGGCTGTTCCTGTCGCCTCCTGTATTCCGGCGACCTGACTGCCGATCTCTTCCGTGGCCTGAGCCGTCTGGTTGGCTAACGCCTTGACCTCGGCAGTGCCGCTCATTTCCTGCGCCACAGTCGAGACTGCCTCGACGACGGTCTTGACACTGGCCTCGAAGCCGTTAGCCAGAGCCAGCATCTCTTTCTGTCGCGTCTCCGCTGCGGTTCTGCGCTCTTCTTCGGCGCGCCGGTTGGTTGCTTCGACCTCCCGCGCCGTATCGCGAAAGACAGTGAGCGCACTCGCCATTTCGGTTATCTCGTCAGTGCCGCCGGCCGGGATTGTGGCGTCCAGATTGCCTCCGGCGATGGCCCGCATGTTCTCGCCGAGGCTCGTCAGTCGGCGAATGAGGCTACGGTTCACGTATAGCCAGCCGACCGCCCTCGGATAAGTTGACTAGGCGGCCGACGGCCAGGGGATCGATCGTCATGGAAGGACGCGGGGTGCTTTAGGGCAGGCGGTGGAGGATGCGCAGCCGCAAGCGCTCCAGCCAGCCGGGCAGTTTGACGAGCGGGACGCTCTTTCCGGCGGCACGCTGCGGCTCGACGGCGATGCCCAGCACGCTTGCCCGGTTGCGCTCGTCGACGTCGCGCACGATCACGTCGATCGGCCCGAGGTTGACGCGGTCGCCCACTTCCAATCGCTCGCCCA
>JBOHKJ010000515.1:0-2125 GCA_050728975.1 Kiloniellales bacterium
GGAAATAGTAGGCAGCCGGCAGCAGCACGGCGACGCTGCCGGCTTCCGCCATCGCATTTACGCCCGCTTCGCTCGTGTATTCCAGATGGTCGGCCGAGAGCGCGCCGAAGCGCGCGGCGAGCGCCGCGCCGCCCTGATCGGTGAGCTGGTCGGCGTGCAGCTTCACCGGCAGCCCGGCCTTCGTCGCCGCCTCGAAGACGCGCGCGGTCTGCTCGGGCGTGAAGCCGATGGTTTCGCAGAAGGCGTCGAGCGCATCGGCCAGCCCGCTCGCCGCCACTATCGGAATCCTCGCCACGACTTCAGCGATGTAATCGTCGGCCCGGCCCTCGAGCTCCGGCGGCAGGGCGTGCGCGCCGAGAAACGTGGTGCGGATCGTCACCGGCCGCACGGCGGCGAGACGGCGGGCGGCCCGCAGCTGCTTCAGCTCGGTTTCGAGGTCGAGGCCGTAGCCCGACTTGATCTCGACGGCGGTGACGCCTTCGGCGAGCAGGCAGTCGAGACGCGCGAGCGAAGTTCCAAACAGCGTTTCCTCGTCGGCGGCTCTCGTCGCGGCGACGGTCGAGCGGATGCCGCCGCCGGCCTTGGCGATCTCGGCGTAGCTGGCGCCTTGGAGGCGCAGCTCGAACTCGGCGGCGCGGTCCCCGCCGTAGACCAGGTGGGTGTGGCAGTCGATCAGCCCCGGCGTCACCCAGCGGCCGCCGAGGTCGTGGCAGCGGCGCGCGAGCGTCTCGGGCGCTTCCGGCAAGTCGGCCATGGCGCCGATCCAGGCGATCCGCCCGCCGTCGGTCGCCAGCGCGCCCTCCTCGAGCGCGCCATAGGGGCGGCCAGTCTCGGCCATCGTCGCCAGCCGGCCGTCGAGCCACAGCGCATCCCACATGTCTTCGCGTGCTTTCCTTCGCCTCGCGTTGCCGGGCGGAGTGTCGCGGCCTAAAGTCGCCCGCAAGCCCGAAGCCCGCAAGCCCGAAGCAGGACTCCAGCGACGCGATGAGCGCCACACAGATCTTCTTTGCGCCCCACGCGCTGCTGGCCGACGGCTGGGCCGAGAGCGTGCTGCTGACGGTGGGGCCGGGCGGCGACATCGCCGCTGTCGCCCGCGACGTCGAACGGGCGCGGAGCGAAGGGGCCGAGCGGCTGCGCGGCCCGGTGCTGCCGGGCCTCGCCAACCTGCACAGCCATGCCTTTCAGCGCGCGATGGCGGGCCTCGCCGAGCGCGCCGGTCCTGCCGAGGACAGCTTCTGGACCTGGCGCCAGGCCATGTACGCCCTGGCATCGCGCCTCACGCCGGAGGGCCTGCAGGCGATCGCCGCCCAGCTCTACGTCGAGCTGCTGAAGCAGGGCTATACCGCGGTCGGCGAGTTCCACTATCTCCATCACGCGCCCGACGGCCGGCCCTACGACGACCTCGCCACGCTGTCGCGTGCGATCCTGGCCGCGGCGGCGGAGAGCGGCATCGGCCTCACCCTGCTGCCGGTGCTCTACGGCTACGGCGGCTTCGGCGGCAAGCCGGCGGGCGAGGGCCAGCGCCGCTTCCTCAACGACCCCGCGCGCTTCCTCACGCTGATCGGGACCTTGATCGCGACGACGAGCGGCGATCCGCAGCTTCGGATCGGCATCGCGCCCCATTCGCTGCGCGCGGTGACGCCGGAGAGCCTGCGCGAAACCCTGAGGGGCTTGGAGAGCCTCGACGCGAGCGCGCCGGTCCACATCCACATCGCCGAGCAGGAGGCGGAGGTCGAGCAGTCGCTCGCCTGGTGCAAGCGGCGTCCGGTCGAATGGCTGCTGGAGGAGATCGGCGTCGATGCCCGCTGGTGCCTGGTGCACGCAACGCACATGAGCGCGGAGGAAACACTTGCGCTGGCGAACAGCGGCGCGGTCGCCGGGCTCTGTCCCACCACCGAGGCCAATCTCGGCGACGGCTTCTTTCCGGCCCGCGATTATCTGGCCGCTGGGGGCCGCTTCGGCATCGGCTCCGACAGCCACATCTCGATCAGCCCGCGCGAGGAGTTGCGCTGGCTGGAATACGGCCAGCGTCTCCTCCACCGCCGCCGCAACCTGCTGGCCGAAGGGCCGGGCGGCTCGGTCGGCGCGCGGCTCTACAAGGCGGCGCTCGCCGGCGGCGCCCAGG
>JBOHKJ010000516.1:0-5597 GCA_050728975.1 Kiloniellales bacterium
CGGCACGCCGGGCTTCGAGGTCCGCAAGGGCTATGCCACCGTCTCGCACCGCGGCTATCACAACGCAGTCCTGGCCTTCGAGGATTGCCGCCTGCCGTCGTCGCAGATCCTGGGCGAGGAAGGGCAGGGCCTCGCCATGATGGACCGTTGGCTTTACGCGACCCGTCTCACGGTCGCCGCGATGTGTGTCGGGCGCGCGAGGCGGGTCTTCGATCTCGCCGCCGACTGGGCCGCCAACCGCAAGCAGTTCGGCCGTCCGATCGGCGCGTTCCAGGGTACCGGCTTCAAGCTTGCCGACATGGTGACCGAGATCGACGCCGCCGACTGGCTGACGCTATCCGCGGCCTGGAAGCTCGACCAGAGCGCCGACGCGAGCCGTGAGATCGCTTCAGCCAAGCTCTATGCCTCCGAGATGCTGGCGCGGGTCACCGACAATGCGGTGCAGATCTTCGGCGGCATGGGGCTCGCTGGCGAATTGCCGATCGAGCGCTTCTGGCGCGACGCCCGGGTTGAGCGCATCTGGGACGGCACCAGCGAGATTCAGCGCCACATCATCGCCCGCAGAATCCTGCGTTCGCAGAAGCCTTAGGGAAGGGGTCCGCCATGAGCGATGCGCTCGAGATCGTCCGCAACGGCCCGATCCTGGAGGTAACCCTCGATCGGCCCAAGGCCAACGCCATCGACGCCGCGACCAGTCGCGAAATGGGCGAGATCTTCGCGTCGTTTCGCGACGATGCGGCGCTGCGGGTCGCCATCCTGACCGGCGCTGGCGAGCGCTTTTTCTCGACTGGCTGGGACTTGAAGGCTGCCGCCGCGGGCGAGACGGTCGAGGCCGACTATGGCGTCGGCGGCTTCGGCGGCTTCCCGGAGCTGCACGACCTCACCAAGCCGGTGATCGCGGCGGTAAACGGTCTCGCGGTCGGGGGCGGCTTCGAGATCGCGCTCTCGGCCGATCTGATGGTGGCCGCCGAGCACGCCGAGTTCTTCCTCTCCGAAGTGCGTATGGGCGTGGTGGCCGACGCTGGCTCATTCCGCTTGCCGAAGCAATTGCCGCGCCCGCTGGCGCTCGATTTGCTGCTGACCGGGCGCCGCATCCGCGCCGCCGAAGCGAAAGCCATCGGCTTGGTCAACCGGGTGGTGCCGGGCGCGCAGGTGATGGAGGCGGCGCGCGAGCTGGCCGGCGAGATCGTCAAGGGCGCGCCGCTTGCCGTCGCCGCAACCCTGGAGATCGTCAAGATGACAGAGAGCCTCTCGCTGTCCGACTGTTACCGGGCGATGAAGGAGAAGCGCTTCCCGGCCTACGAGCGGCTCTTGGTCAGCGAGGACATCAAGGAAGGTCCGCGCGCCTTCGCCGAAAAGCGCGATCCGGTCTGGAAGGGGCGTTAGCCTGCCTTCTCCGCCTCGATCCCACGCATCGCCTCGGCAATCGCGCGCGCGTCGTCGCTGCCCTCGGCCTCCAAAGCCGCGATCACGCCGGCGCGGTCCTCGGCCGGGCGGTTCTGGCTCGCCTTCCATTTGCCTTGACCCGCGTCACCGCCAGCTCGAGTCCGACGATCCCCCCGAGCTGCTTGGCGACGAAGTCATCCGGTGTGTCCGATACTTTCCAGGGCGCCGCACGCGCACTTTCCTCGCGGTCGGTCAGGGCGTTGAGCAGCGTCAGCAGGCGCGCCGGCTCCTCGAAGGTCGAAAGCTTGCCGTAGAGATGAACGGTCAGGTAGTTCCAGGTCGGCACGACTTTGCCGTGCTCGCGCTTGCTCGCGTACCAGCCCGGCGACACGTAACTATGCGGCCCGAGGAAGATCGCCAGCGCCTCCACCTCCTGGTCGAAATCGCGCCATTGACTGTTTGCGCGAGACATGGCCAATCAGCCTGCCCCGCGGTCCGGCGTCCGGCTCGAAGATCATCGGCAGGTGAGTCGCGATCAGGCCCTCGGATGTCATGGTCACCAGGGTCGCCAAATGGTGACGCGCCAGGAAGGATCGAATGACTTCCGAGCGCGATTCGACGGGGTGGGGCGGCTGATACATGGCGGAGTCTCGATAGAAGCCCGCCGAAGCGGCGGCCGAAGAGCGCCAGCTTTACGCGGCGGGGCGGCCCTGTCGCGCCGCCGAAGCCGCCAGATCCGCCCGTCGATTGACAGCAGGCCGAGCGCGATTAGGCCCATGCCGGCCAGCTCTCCGGGCGCCAACACCTCGCCGAGGAACAACGCGCCCAGCAGCGCGGCGCTAGCCGGAATCAGCAGCGTCACCAGCAGCAGGTTGGTGGCGCCTGCGGTCTTGAGAATCCGGAAATAGATCAGGTAGGCGAGTGCGGTCGAGATCAGCGCTAGCCCCAGCACCGCCGCCATGACCGGCAATCCCGGCATAGCCAGGCTCCAGGGACGGTCGATCATGGCCGCGATCGGCAGCATGATCAGTGCGGAGGAGGTGAGCTGGCAGGCTGCGGTGGCGAGCGGCGGGTAGGCCCGGAAGGCGCGCCGGGCAAAAAGACCGGCGACCCCGTAAGACAGCGAGGCCGCCAGGATCGCGATCTGCGCCAGCAGTGCACCGCCCAGACCGTCGAGCGCGGTGGGCCCCATCATCACCGCTACGCCGGCGAGGCCCAGCAGCAGCCCACCAATCCGGCCGCCGCTCAGCTTCTCGTCGTCGGTCACGAAGTGCGCCAGCACGGCGGTGAAGAGCGGCGTGGTGGCGTTGAAGATCGCGGCCAGACCGCCGGTCAGCTCAGTCTGACCCCAGAAGATCAGGCTGAAGGGGATGACGTTGTTGAGCGCCCCCATGATGAGGAACGGCCGCCAGGCGACAATGCCGCGGGGCAGGGGACAACCCAGCGCGCGGGCGCCGATCAGCAGGGCCGTGGCCGCCAGCGAGACCCGCAGGAATACCAGTGTGAAGGGCGGCAGCGCCGTCAGCGCGACCTCGACGAAGAAGAAGGTGCCGCCCCACAGCAGCGACAACAGAACCAACAGGCCCCACTCGCCGGCGGTCATGCTGCGGTTGATGGTGACGGCAGGTGCTGACAAAAGTGACTCCGGGTCTCTTGACCGGATGGTGGAGCGGCGAGGCTACGTCTCCACGGAAGGCGCCGCTTTCCGTTCCCTGCGGCTTGCCGCTGGCGCTCGAATTCTCAGCTATTCTTCCTATAGTATTGGAGACGAGCCATGAAGCAGGACGCACTCAGCCTCGACCATCTGGCGCTTCCGGTTTACGACGCGGAAGCGACGCTCGCCTTTTACTCGGACGTTCTCGGCCTGCCGCTACTCGACGCCTTCTCGGGCGACGATTGGGGCGGCAAGCGCTGGCTGATGATGATCTACGGCTTGGGCGACGGCCGGCAGATCGCGCTCTGCGCGCTCGAGGGCAGCAGGCGACCGCGGCGGCGGGCGCCGCTGCAGGACCTGCCCCACTTCGCCTTTTCGGCCAGGGACAAGACGGCTTATGCCGCCTGGAAAGCGAAGCTCGAAGGCGCGGGCGTTTCCTACGGCGAGGAGGACCACGGCCGCCAGCGCTCGCTCTACTTCGACGATCCCAACGGTATTACCTGGGAGATCACTGCGCCGGCGGGCAAGGTATCGGCAAAACCGGACCCGGCCGCGCGCAAGTCGGTCGAGCGCTGGATCGCGGCGCGCCGTCACCGCGCGAAACTCGGCCGTCGCCCGCGACCTTAGTTTCGCTTCATCCCTTTCGCGCCAGCAGCTTGATGCCGGGCTTGAAGGCCGGGCGGCGCTTTACGACCGCGAGGCCGTGGCGTGCCAGCAGTGCGGTAAGGCTTCCGGGATTGAAGTAGATGCAATGCGCAGGCGGATTGAAGCCGTCCCATTTGGTCAGGTCGCGCGGGCGGCGCCAGTGGCTGATGTCGGGCGTGGTGACGAAGAGGAGTCCGCCGGGCCGCAACAGGCCGGCGATGGCGGTGACGAAGCTGTTTGCGTCCGGCACGTGCTCAATCACTTCCGAGCAGTAGACGAGATCGAACTGCGGGCCGTCTTCCTTGGCGAAGGCTTCGACCGAGCCGTGGAAGTAGCTGTTCCCGGGGTAGGTTTCGCGGGCGTAGGCGATCGAGACCCGATCGAGGTCGAGGCCGTAGGCTTCGAAGCCGCGCTCGCGCGCCGCTTCCACCATGAAGCCGCCATTGCAGCCGATATCGAGGAATCTTCCGCTCTTGGCAAAGCGCGACAGAAAGGCCATGCGACCGCGCGAGCGCTTGAGCTTCTTCTCTACCTTGGAGAAGTAGCCGCTCGTCGCTCCGTCGTAGCAGTCGTCGTACTTCTCCTCGACCTCCTCGAAGGTCGGCAGCGGAAACATGAAGACCGTCTCGCAGCGGCCGCAGGCGAAGAGCTCTATCCCTTTGTGGGTGGTGTAGCGGCGACAGTCCTGCGAGGCGCAAGCCGGACAGGCGGGCGCGTCCGCGCGCGCATGCAACGGTCTGCCGCTGGCCTCCAAGGCCAAGCCACGATCTGGCGCTATCGCCAACTCCCGTTCGCTTCTGCCCTACCGGCGCCCCTGCGGTAAGGTTCCCCTGCGGAGCGCTTTCGAGCGGATGATGGCCCGCTCGCGCTGCGGATTCAACCGCTGCGACGTCTCAGCCGCCGCCGTTGCCGAAGAATCCTTTCAGCAGCTGCTCGGGCTGCGGCGTGGCCGGCTCCTGGTTTTCGCTGGGCGCCGCCTCGCCGCCCTGCTCGGGTGCCGACTGTCCCGGGATCAGGTCTTTCAGCTTCTCCTTGAGCTTCGACGGGTCCTTGATCTGCTCCTTGAGCGCTCCGCCGATGTCGGGGGTGAAGCTGGGCGACGACCAGGGTCCTGCCACCCGGAAGGGGATCATGATGCCCGCAAGGTCTTCGGCACCGCCCTGGCCCTCGATCGAAGCGACGGCCTTGGGCTCTAGACGATAGTCGATCGTCCGTTCCGGCAGATTGACCGTGCCCTTGCCGGTGAGGCGCAGCAGCGGCGCGTCCATCTTCAGGTCGTTGTTGGTGGCGATGCCGTCGGCGATCTGGAAGGTCCCTGACAGCTCGGCGAAGTCGGTCTGCTCGCTGTCGGAGAAGCCTTCCCTCAGCGCAGAAACCGAGATGCTGCGCAGCATCGCGGCGATGTTGATGCCCTTGATTGCGCCGTCGAGGACCGTGATCGCCCCGTCGCCGTCGAGCGAGGAGACCAGCTCGCGCTGGCTTTTGCCCTGGGCGGTAACGGCGATCTTGCCGTTCATGGTGCCGAGCAGCTTTTCCATGTCGGCGGCGTCGCGTAGCAGCGGCTGGGCCTGCACGTCGGCGAGGTCGAAATTGGCCTGCACTGCCGGCGTGGCCTTGCTGCCGTCGAGCGTCACCTTTCCCTTGCCGCCACCTTCATAGAGTGCCATCTCGGACAGATCGGCGGTCAGGAGTCCTTCGTTCAGCTTTACCGTCAGCACCGACTTGCCGATTGCGATCTTGCGCACTTTGATGGCACCGGCGCTGAAGGCGAGATCGGCATCGGCGAGCTTGAGCGCCGCAAGGTCGATCGGCTCGTCGCTCCAGTCGCTCTCGGCCCCGCCACCGCCACTGCCGGGCTCTGCGCTCTGGCCGCCGCCGCTTTCGGCTTCCGCCTCGGGAGGCAGGTAAGGAT
>JBOHKJ010000517.1:0-5431 GCA_050728975.1 Kiloniellales bacterium
CGGGGGTGTCGACGCCATAATAACAGCCGTGTCCGGTGGGCGGGCTGGCGACGCGGAAATGGACTTCGCGCGCGCCGGCATCGCGCATCATCTGCACGATCTTCATCGAGGTGGTGCCGCGGACGATCGAATCGTCGACCAGGATGACGCGCTTGCCCTCCAGCGAGGCCCGATTGGCGTTGTGTTTTAAGCGCACGCCTAGGTGGCGGATCTGCTGCGCCGGCTCGATGAAGGTGCGCCCGACATAGTGGTTGCGGATGATGCCAAGCTCGAACGGCAGATTGGCTTCCTCGGCGTAGCCAATCGCCGCCGGCACCCCGGAGTCCGGCACTGGCACCACTATGTCCGCCGGGATCGGCCGCTCGCGGGCCAGCTCGGCGCCGATGCGCTTGCGGGCGGCATAGACGCCGCGCCCCTCGATCGCCGAATCAGGTCGGGCGAAGTAGATGTATTCGAAGACGCAGAAACGCCGCCGGGCCGGCGGGAAGGGGCGCAGCGAATGAATACCCGATTCGTCGAGCACCACCATCTCGCCAGCTTCCACGTCGCGCAGGTACTCGGCGCCCAGGATGTCGAGCGCGCAGGTCTCTGAAGCTAGAATCGGGGCCTTGCCGAGCCGCCCTAGAACCACTGGTCGCACGCCCAGCGGGTCGCTGACACCGATCACGCATGATTCGGTCATCGCTACCTGCGAATAGGCGCCTTCGACCCGGCGCAGCGCGTCGGTCATGCGGTCGAGCAGGCTGCCCGCCGAGGAGGTCGCCATCAGGTGGATGATCACCTCGGTATCGCTCGTCGACTGGAACAGCGAGCCGCGCTGCACCAGCTCCTGGCGCAACTGCAGGGCATTGGTCAGGTTGCCGTTGTGGGCCAGTGCGAAGCCGCCGAACTGCAGATCGGCGAACAGCGGCTGAACGTTACGAAGCGCAGTCTCGCCGGTGGTCGAATAACGGACGTGGCCGATCGCGGCGTGGCCCTTGAGGCGCGCCAGCATTTCACCACTGGTGAAGATATCGCCCACGAGGCCGAGGTCGCGGTGGGCGCCAAAGCGATAGCCGTCGTAGGAGACTATGCCGGCCGCCTCCTGTCCACGATGTTGCAACGCGTGGAGGCCGAGCGTGGTGTGAGCGGCCGCATCGACATCGCCATAGATTCCGAAGATGCCGCATTCCTCATGCAGTTTGTCGTCGTCGAAGTGGTCGTGGCGGGCCATCTGCTGCTGTCCTGTCACTGCTGCTGAGGCGCCTCCTCCCGCTCGGGCGAACCCGATCCGTTCGGGTTCCGGAGCAACGGCTCGATCAGCCGCTCCATGTCCTGACGCATGTCCTGGTTATACTCGCCTTGGTTCTTTGGTGCATCGCCTTTCGGCGCCGGAATGATCAACTGCTGGAACTCGTCAGCACCCTTGTTCACAGCGCCGTCAATGGCTTCTTCGCCCTGGACTCTGAGAGATTCAGGTAATAGCGAGGCCAACAGGGCCGCGCCCGCCTCGACCAGGGGCCTGCTCCGTGCCTCGCGGATCGCTTCTGGCCAGTCTTCTTCGAGCGGCGCGAAGAGGACGAAAAAGAGCCACACAATAGCCACCAACACTGCGCCGCGTAAGAGACCGAAGAGGAACCCCAACGTGCGGTCAAGCGGCCCTAGGCTGCTCTCTTGTACCCGACGGCCGATGGCGTGGGTGACAATCCACAGCAACACCAGCACCAACAGGAATATGGCGACGCCCGCGGCAAAATCAGCAAGAATCTCGATCGCAATTACCTGACGCGCATAGGGCTGGGCGTAGGGAAACCCATAGAGCGTCGCCAGCGCTGCGCCGATCCATGCGCCAACAGACAACGCCTCGTGGACGAATCCGCGCAAAAAAGCGAAAACGCCGGAGATCAGCAGCACGACAAGGATCGTGAGGTCGACCCAGTTCACGGACATGTGATTGCGAGCTCGCCCTAGCTGCCGGTGCTGGCGCGGGCGGGGACACGGCCGACCGGTCGCCCCGGCAGCAAGTCCATCAGATCGCCGAGCGCACCGATTTCCACCGACTCAATGCCGGTGCCGCCGCCTGTGCCGCTGCGCGTGCGGCGTCGCGGCAGCCAAGCTCGGGTGAAGCCTAGCTTGGCAGCTTCCTTAAGGCGCAATTCTGGCTGATTGACAGCGCGCACCTCGCCGGAGAGGCCGATCTCGCCGAAGGCCACCGTGCCGACGGGCACAGCCTGTTCGCAGGCGGCCGAAACCAGGGCAGCTGCGACTGCCAGATCGGCCGCTGGCTCACCGATTCTGAGGCCGCCCGCTACGTTGAGATAGACCTCCTTTCCCGCCAAGCTGAGCCCACAGCGTGCCTCCAGCACCGCCAGTACCATGGCGAGTCGCCCGGAATCCCAGCCGACCACCGCGCGGCGCGGGGTTGCGAGCGACGAGGGCGAGACCAGGGCCTGGATTTCGACCAGCAATGGGCGGCTGCCTTCCAGGCCGGCGAAGACCGCGCTTCCGGGAACTTGATGGGCTCGCTCCGAGAGGAACAGCGCCGAGGGATTGGCGACCTCGGCCATGCCAGCGTCGCTCATCTCGAACACCCCGATCTCGTCGGTCGGGCCGAAGCGGTTCTTGGTGACCCGCAGGATGCGAAACTGATGGCCGCGCTCGCCCTCGAAGGCGAGCACACAGTCGACCATATGTTCCAGCACCTTTGGCCCGGCGATCAGCCCTTCCTTGGTGACGTGGCCGACCAGGATTAATGCGAAACCGCGCTGCTTAGCGAGCCGGATCAGGCTTTGGGCGCTCGCCCGCACTTGGCCGTCAGTACCGGGCGCTGAGTCAAGATTGTCGACGAACAGCGTCTGCACCGAATCGACTACCACGACCTGCGGACAGTCGGGGCGGTCGAGACTGGCGGCGATGTCGGAGACCGACGTAGCCGCAGCCAGCAACACCGGCGCCTCGGCAAGCTCGAGGCGGCGCGCCCGGAGGCGCAGCTGGGCGATTGCCTCCTCGCCTGAGATATAGGCGATCGAGGCCTGGGCCAGGCCGGTCGCGAGCTTGGAGGCAGCCTGCAGAAGCAGCGTCGATTTGCCGATGCCGGGATCGCCACCAACCAGCACCGCAGAGCCGGGGACCAGTCCGCCGCCCAGTACGCGGTCAAGCTCGGCGATGCCGACCTCGAGACGCATCATTTCGGCTTCGCTGCCGCTCAAGCCCACGAATTCGAGCCGCCGCCCGCCGGCCTTACCGCGCCGGGTCAGCCCGCCGGGCGCACCGCCCAGCGTCTCCTCGACCAAGCTGTTCCATTCGCCGCAAGCATCGCAACGCCCTGTCCATTTCGGTTGGCTGGCACCGCAGGCCTGGCAGACGTAATGGGACTGCGCCTTTGCCAAGGCCGTCCTCACCCGCCCCACGAAGCGTTCCGCATCCGCACTGGCGATCTCATGTTACCCGCACCTCCATGCGAATCGGACCCTCGGAGCGGCCGTGGATGAATTGTTCGACGTAGGGATTTCCGGAGCGATCGATCTCAGCTACCGGCCCCTCCCAAATGATGCGACCAGCGTATAGCATGGCAACCCGGTCGGCGATCTTGCGGGCACTCGCCATGTCGTGCGTAATAGAAAGAGCAGTGGCGCCGAGCTTGCGCACGCAGGCGACGATCAGGTCGTTGATGACGTCGCCCATGATCGGGTCGAGGCCGGTGGTCGGCTCGTCGAAGAAGATGATCTCCGGTTCATTGGCGATCGCGCGGGCGAGGCCCACGCGTTTCCTCATGCCGCCCGATAGTTCCGCCGGGTAGAGTTCGGCCACCTCGTTGGAAAGGCCGACCGCGGCCAGCTTCTCGATCGCGATCTCCTGGGCGGCGCCGCGCTCCATCCCCTTGCCCTCGATCAGGCCGAACGCGACGTTCTCCCACACCGGTATCGAGTCGAAGAGCGCGGCGTTCTGAAACAGCATGCCGAACTTGCGCCGTACCCGATCCAGATCCCTTTCGCCAAGCCCGACCACCTCTTCGCCGTCGATCTGGATCGAGCCGCCGTCGGGCGTCAACAGACCCAGGATGCACTTCAATAGCACCGATTTCCCGGTTCCCGAGCCTCCGATAACGACCAGCGATTCGCCGGTGGCGATATCGAGGTTGAGGCTGTCGAGCACCACTTTGGTGCCGAAGACCTTCCTCAGGCCGCGGATCCGGATCTTGGGGGTCCTGTTCTCGGTTGTTCGGTTCATCGAGAGAAGAACATCTCGGTGATGAAGTAATTGAAGCAGAGGATCAGGATCGAAGCCGAGACCACGGCGTTGGTCGTCGCTCCGCCGACGCCCTGGGCGCCGCCGCGCGAGTTGTAGCCGTGGTAGCAGCCCATCAGTGTGACCAGGAAGCCGAACACCGCAGCCTTCACCAAGCCTGAGATCACGTCCTGGGCCTCGAAGAATTCGAAGGTGTTCTTGAGATAGTTGCCGGCATTGAAGCCGAGCTTGTAGGTGGAGACCAGGTAGCCGCCGAAGACGCCAATTATGTCAGCGATCAAGACCAGCAGCGGCAGCATGGTAAGGCCGGCTATCAGGCGTGGCGCGATCAGGTATTTGAATGGGTTGGTCGAAAGCGTGTCGAGGGCGTCGATCTGCTCGGTGACGCGCATTGTGCCGATCTCGGCGGCCATGGCGGCACCCACGCGGCCCGCTACCATCAGCCCAGCCAGCACAGGACCCAGCTCGCGGGTGATCGAGACCACCACGACGTTGGGAATCGCGCTTTCGGCCGAGAAGCGGGCAAAGCCAGTGTAGCTCTGCAGCGCCAGAACCATGCCGGTGAAGATCGCGGTCAAGCCCACCACCGGCAGCGAGTAGTAACCGACCTCGATCATCTGGCGAGCGATGAGGCGCGGATAGATCGGTGGCCGGACGCAGTGGACCAGCGCGGTCAGCGTGAAGAGCGTGAGGCGCCCTGTTGCCTCGAGAAATACGAGGAAGGTCCGGCCGATCGGCTGCAGCAATGGCATGGGGCTAGGGACGGTAGCTGCGATGATAGCGGCTACCGAGCGAGGTCAGGATCTCGTACCCGATCGTACCAGCCGCCTCGCCGAGGCTGTCGCAGTCGAGCATGGGGCCGAGCAGCTCAATCATGGCGCCCGGCAGCGCTACCCCGGCCGGGAGGTCGGTGACGTCGAAAGTTGCGAGGTCCATGGAAACGCGCCCTACCAGCGGCACTCGCTGCCCAGCGATCCAGCCGCTGCCACGGTTCGAAAGCGATCTCAGATAGCCATCTGCGTAGCCCAGCGCAACCGTGGCGATCCGGCTCCGGCGGCGCGCGCTGTGGGTCGCACCATAGCCAACGGTCTCGGCAGGGTCAATCGTCCGCACCTGCAGAATTCTTGCTTGCAGATGAGCGACTTGGCCCATGGGGTTGGGGTATCCGGGGGTCGGGTTTATGCCGTAGAGAGCGGCCCCCGGG
>JBOHKJ010000518.1:0-13254 GCA_050728975.1 Kiloniellales bacterium
AGTCATGGGGGCGGGGGTCAAGGGGGCGATCCTTTCGGCGCTGCCGGAAGCCTTGGGCCGGGTCGATGTCATGACCCGGATATGGCGCCGAAGGGGCGCCGCTTTCCAACGCAAGCTCAGTGGGTTAGCATAAGGCAGCCTTATAGGTCCCTGCCCTCATGCCGTTACCGCCGCTCGCCGCCGTCCGGGTCTTCGAGGCCGCCGCGCGCCACCTCTCTTTCACCGGCGCGGCCAGCGAGCTCGGCATGAGCCAGGCCGCGGTCAGCTATCAGATCAAGCTGCTGGAGGCGCGGCTCGGCCCGCTGTTCCTGCGCAAGGCGCGCGGGGTGGCGCTGACCCCGGCCGGACAGCGCCTGGCGCCGGCGGTGAGCGGCGCCTTCGAGGGGCTGCGGGTCGCCTTCGAGGAGCTGAGCGAGACGGTCGAGGGCCTCCTCGCCATCACCGTGGTGCAGACCTTCGCCAGCAACTGGCTGGTGCCGCGGATCGGCGCCTTCCAGGCCGCGCACCCCGACATCGCCGTGAGACTCGACGTCTCGGGGCGGACGGTCGACTTCGCTCGCGAGGACTTCGACCTCGGCATCCGCGGCGGGAGCGGACGCTGGCCGGGGCTGGCCGCCCATCCGCTGATCCCCACCGACTTCACGCCGATGCTGAGCCCGCTCCTGCTGGAGCGCCACGGCCCGATCGAGGAGCCGGCCGACCTGCTGAAGCTGCCGCTGGTCGATCCGAAGGATCTCTGGTGGCCGCTGTGGTTCGCCGCGGCGGGGGTTGTCGCGGACGACATTGCCAAGCGCCCCGGCATCGACCTCGGCGCCCAGAACCTGGCCGGCAGCGCCGCCGTCGCCGGGCAGGGCGTCGCGGTGCTCACGCCGGCCTTCTTCCGCGACGAGTTGGCGAGCGGACGGCTGGTGCAGCCCTTCCCGCTGCTCGCGCGCGAGGGCAGTCAACACGCCGGTTACTGGCTGGTCTACCCGCAGGCGCGGCGCAACGCAGCCAAGATCCGGGCCTTCCGCGACTGGATTCTCGGCACCTTGGAAAAGGAGAAGAAAGCCGCGCCGCCGTAGCGGCGGTTAGGTCAGAATCGCCAGTGCAAGCAGGCAGACCAGGAAGCCGCCGACGATGCCGCCGAAGAACACCACCTTCTGCCAGCGCTTCTTCAAAAGGATGCGACCCTGACGCGCCTCCTCGGGCGTGAGCTCGACCGGGCGCCTGCTGTCTTCCTGGGTCACGGCTGTCTTCCTGGGTCACGATCGCGCGCTCCTCCCTCTCGATTCGCAGGGCCGATTCGCGGGGCGGATCACAGAACAGACGAGCGGCGGCGGCGAAAAATTCCGCGCAGCGGAAGGCCAAAAGAGAAGCCCCGGGGGGACACCCCGGGGCTGCTGCTACGATGCTAGCCGCGCGCCGGTCAGGTATAGCGGTAGGGCCGGCCGGCCTTCTTCATGACTTCGTTGTATTCCTTGAAGATCG
The DNA here is from genome assembly GCA_050728975.1 of Kiloniellales bacterium. Classification (GTDB taxonomy): domain Bacteria; phylum Pseudomonadota; class Alphaproteobacteria; order Kiloniellales; family JBOHKJ01; genus JBOHKJ01. Next base: position 1,471 of record JBOHKJ010000518.1, read on the forward strand.
AAACCACCTTGGCCCTGCGTGGGCTTTCGGCAGCGATCTCGTCCCAGAACTTCTGCGCCTCGTCCTCGACCGTCTGCCACTCGGCATCGGGGATCGTGGTGAGCTTGAGCTTGGTGCCCTTGACGCGCAGATGCGCCTCGCCGCCCCAGTACCAGTGCTGGCGGTAGTAGTGCGAGGAGTCCATGCAGAGACGGAACAGCTCCTGCAGGTGCGCGGGCAGAGCGTTCCACTTCTCGCTGTTGGCGAAGTAGCTGCCACACCAGGCGCCGGAGAGGTTGTTGGTGAGGAAGTAGTTGGTCACGTCCGCCCAGCCGACGGTGTAGTCCTCTGTGATGCCGGACCAGGCGATGCCGTCGAGCTCGCCGGTCTGCACCGCGACCTCGATGTCTTCCCAGGGCAGCGTCACCGGCACCACGCCGAAGCGAGTCAGGAAGCGGCCGGCGGTGGGGAAGGTGAAGACACGCTTGCCCTTGAGGTCCTCGAGGCTGTTGATCGGCTCGACGGTATTGAAGTGACAGGGGTCCCAGGCGCCGGCGGAGAGCCAGGTCACGTTCTCGACCTCGCCGTAAGCCTCCTCCCAGATCTCCTTCAGGCCGTACTGGTGAAACAGCACCGGCACGTCGAGCGAGTAGCGGGTGGCGAAGGGGAAGTAGCCGCCGAACACCGAGACGTCGACCGGTGCCGCGATCGAATCGTCGTCGCTCTGCACAGCGTCGATGGTGCCGCGCTGCATGGCGCGGAACAGCTCGCCGGTCGGCACCAGCTGATCGGCGGTGTAGAGCTCGATCTCCATCTCGCCGTTCGCCACCTTGTTGAAGGAATCGATCGACGGCTTGATCACATGCTCGGCGAGCGCCACGCCGGCATAGGTCTGCAGCCGCCAGGTGATCTTGCCCTGCGCCTTCACGTAGGGCGCGCTCAAGGTGGTGGCGCCGACCGCACCGGCCGTCGCCACGCCCGCCTTCTTCAGAAAGTCGCGTCTATTGGTCATTGCGAAGTCTCCCTTCTTCGTTTGTGTTGCCTGATCCCCGAGCTTCGGGCCTGCTTCCTGTCTCCTGCGGGCACCGCCTTTCCCGCTTCCTGTCGCGCGCCCGCTATCGTTTCTTGCCGCCTGCCGCTTCGGCAAGCCCCCTCGTCATCCCTTGATGTAGTAGAGCTGGTGCGGCAGCCATAGGGCGATCTGCGGGAAGGCCATCACAATGGCCAGCCCGAAGATCATCACGATGACGAAGGGGCCGATCGAGCGGTAAATGTCCATCAGCGTCACTTCCGGCGGCGCCATGGCGCGCATCAGGAAGAGGTTGTAGCCGAAAGGCGGCGTCATATAGGCGATTTGGCAGGTGATGGTATAGAGGATGCCGTACCAGACCAGATCGAAGCCGAGCGCGCCCACCAGCGGCACGTAGAGCGGCGCGACGATGACGAGCATCGCGGTGTCATCCAGGAAGGTGCCCATCAGCAGATAGGAGATCTGCATCATGATGATGATCTCCCAAGGGCCGAGGCCGAGCCGGTCGACGAAGAAGGACTCGATCGCCTTCACCGCGCCGAGACCATCGAAGACCGCGCCGAAGCAAAGCGCCGCCAGGATGATCCACATGAACATGCAGCTGATCGCCAGCGTCTTGCGGATCGTCTCTTCCATGACCAGGCGCGTCAGGCGACCCTTGACGAGAGCGGCGATGGTAGACGCGGCGGCGCCGACGGCCGAGCTCTCGGTCAAATTTGTGTAGCCCAGCAGGAAGAGGCCGGTCATCGAGAAGAAGATGAAGAGCGGCAGCAGGCCGGCGCGCAGCAGGCCGATCTTCGCGCGCCAGGGAACGTTGCGCTCCTCCTTGGGCATGGCCGGCCCGAGATGCGGCTGCAGCCAGCAGCGCACCACGATGTAGAGGACGAAGAGGCTGGCCATCATCAAGCCAGGGAAGACGCCGGCCAGCCAGAGCTGGCCAACCGGCTGGCGCGCGATCATGCCGTAGAGCACCAACACCACGCTGGGCGGAATCAGGATTCCCAGCGTCGAGCCGGCCTGGATGACTCCGGTCACCATGATCTTGTCGTAGCCGCGCCGCAGCAGCTCGGGCAGCGCAATGGTGGCGCCGATCGCCATGCCGGCGACGCTCAAGCCGTTCATGGCCGAGATCACCACCATCAGACCGATGGTGCCGATGGCGAGACCGCCGCGGAGCGGTCCGAACCAGACATGGAACATCCGATAGAGGTCGTCGGCGATGCCCGACTCCGACATCATGTAGCCCATGTAGACGAACAGCGGCACGGTCAGCAGCGGATACCACTTCATCAGCTTCATGGCGGCGCTGAAGGAGAGCTCCGAGCCGCCGTCGCCCCACAGCACCAGGGCCGAAAGCGCGGCGACGAAACCGATGGCGGCGAAGACCCGCTGCCCGGTCAGCAGCAACACCATCATCGAGGAGAACATCGTCGCAGCGATGAGCTCGTAGCTCATGTGAGCTCTTCTCCGCGCAGCTTGGCGAGGTCCTTGAAGAACACGGCGATGGCCTGCAGCAGCATCAGGAAAATGCCGATGCACATGATGATCTTGATCGGCGCCATGTAGGGCCGCCAAGCGGAGTAGCTTCGCTCGCCGTACTCGAGCGCATAGCTCGTGCTCGATATGCCGCCGTAGAGCAGCATCACCAGATAGAAGATTAGGCAGAGGATGGTTACGGAATCGACCCAGGTCTTGGTCCGGGTGGACCAGCGGTCATAGAGCAGGTCCATGCGGACATGGCCATGGATCTGCATCGAGTAGGCGCCGCCGACCAGGAAGTACGCGGCCAACAGGAACTGCGAGGTCTCCAGCGTCCACAGCGATGGAAGGAAGAAGGTCTTGGAAACCACCGAGTAAAGTAGGAGTGCCATCATGGCGAAGACGCCGTACATGACGAAGCGGCCGACCCAACGGTTGACCGCGTCGACATATCGCACGTAGACCTTCACCGCCTTCGGCAAGCTGCTCCCCCTGCTCGGCCCGCCGTTCTTCTTGGACCGCGGTCCTTCTTCGGCCGTCGGCGAGCCGCCTAGGCCCCGCCCCAGGGGCTTCTCAACCCGCCTTTATGACGAGACAGAGGCAAGGTGCGCCACCCCTCCCCCCTCGACCGGCGGCAAAGGGTAGTTGCAAATCGGCCACGGGTCGAGCAGGAAACGACTCTCATCGACTCGCGGGCAACCTGTCGAACGCCGCAATCTCGGGCAGGCAGGAAACCGCAGGACGCTCGGGTCAGATCCGCGGCAGCGCGTAGGCGATGACGGCGTCGCCGGCATCGGTGCCGATCGAGCCGTGGCCGCCCGCCACCACCAGGACGAACTGACGGCCGTCTCCCGTGCTATAGCTCATGGGCGTCGCCTGGCCGCCGGCCGGCAGACGCGCCTGCCATAGCTGCGCGCCGCTGGTCACGTCGTAGGCGCGCACATAGTTGTCGAGCGTGCCGCTCAGAAAGGCGACGCCGCCGGCGGTGACGATCGGGCCGCCCATGTCCGGCACGCCCATCTCGAAGGGCAGCGGCAGGGGCGAGAGATCGCGCACCGTGCCGTTGCGGTGCAGCCACGCGATGGTCCCGTCGCGCAGATTGACGCCGGCGACATAGCCCCAGGGCGGCGCCTGGCAAGGCAGGCCGAGCGGCGATAGGAAGGGTCGCATCGAGGCGGCGAACGGCGCGCCGTAGTTCTCGTTGAAGCCGGGCTCGCCCTCGGAGACGTAATTGGTAGTGTCGGCCTCGCGCGGGATGAGCTTGGAGACGAAGGCAAGGTAGGATGGCGTGGCGAAGAGGATCTGGCGCACCGGATCGACCGCCACGCCGCCCCAGTTGAAGACGCCGAAGTTGCCGGGATGGACCAGCGTGCCTTGCGTCGAGGGCGGGGTGTAGCGGCCTTCGTAGCGCAACGAGTGGAATGCGATTCGGCAGTAGAGCTGGTCGAAGAGCGTCAGGCCCCACATGTCGCGGCCTTCGACCGGGCGCGCCGGCGCGAAGCTCAGCGCCGAGGCCGGCTGGGTCTCGGCGATAAAGTCGCCCTCGGCGGCACCCTGCGGGACAGAGACCTCGTCCACCGGAACGATCGGCTCGCCGCTGCGGCGGTCGAGGACGTAGATGTCGCCCTGCTTGGTGGGAGCGACCAGCGCCGGCACGACACCCTCGTCGGTCTGTAGATCGACCAAGCTGGGCTGCGCCGGCACATCCATGTCCCAGAGATCGTGGTGCACGGTCTGGAACACCCAGCGCAGCTGGCCGGTGGCAAGATCGAGTGCCACGATCGAGGAGGAAAAGCGCTCGCCCTCGGGATCGCGGTTGCCGCCCCACTGGTCGGGAGGCTGGTTGCCCATCGGCAGGTAGACCAGGCCGAGCTCCTCGTCGACGCTGGCAATCGACCAGGAATTGGGCGAGCTAGCGGTGTAGGTCTCGCCGGGCGGCAGCGGCTCGGTCCGATCCGGTGCGCCAGGGTCCCAGTTCCAGACCAGCTCGCCATCCTCGACATCGTAGGCGCGGATGACACCCGAGGGCTCGGTGGTGGAGACGTTGTCGTTGACCGCACCGCCGATGACAATCAAATCGTCGGTCACCACCGGCGGCGAGGTGGAGTAGTAAAATCCGGGCTTGAGGTTCGGCATGTTGTGCCAGAGATCGATCTCGCCGTTTTCGCCGAATGCGCTGCAGCGCGTGCCGCTGTCGGCGTCGAGCGCGATGAGGCGCGCGTCGGCGGTCGGCATGAAGATGCGCCGCCCGCAAGGCTCTTCGGCATCGTTCCCCTCGGCCTCGTGATAGGAGACGCCGCGGCAAGTGAGATGCTGGCGGTTCGTCTCGTCGGGAACCTCGGGATCGAAGCGCCAGCGCTCGCGCCCGGTCGCGGCATCGAGCGCGATGACGAAGTTGTGGGGTGTACAGAGGTAGAGCGTGTCCCGGACCATGAGCGGCGTCACCTCGTAGGTGGTCTCCTCAGGGTCGGAGGGACGGCGCAAGTCGCCGGTATGGTAGGTCCAGGCGACCTCCAGCTCGGCGACGTTCTCGGTGGTGATCTGGTCGAGCGGCGAATAGCGGTCGCCGAAGCCGCTACGGCCATAGGCGTGCCACTCGCCGGGCGGCACCCCGCCGTAACTCTCCGGCAGCTCGGCCACGGTGTCTTGCGGCAGGCGGCCGGCGAGATCGTTGGAGGGGAGAAACATCGCCGCCACTGCGACGATCAGCGATGCCATCAGCGCGCCGGCGAGCGGGAGACCGGCGCCGCGCCAAGGAACCGGCGGCGGTGCGTCCGCGGGCCGCTTCAGGGCGTGCGTCACCCAGGGCAGCAGCAGCCAGAGGCCGATCAGCACCACGATGTCGCCGCGCGGGGCAAGTTGCCACCAGTCGAAGCCGACTTCGACGGTCGCCCAGACCAGGGTGCCGAGCACCACCAGCGCATAGACCCAGAGAGCGGCGGCGCGCCGCAGGATCAACAACGCCCCGGTCGCCACAAAACCAAGCGCGGCGGCAAGATAGAACCAGGAGCCGCCGAGCGCGATCAGCCAGACACCGCCAACGGCGAGCGCCAAGCCGAGCAGCGCGACGACAGCGCCGGTAACGACGGCAGTCACGAATTCTCTCCTGAGCTAGGACTCTCCCTAGCTGGACCTTTTGGAGAGGACGCAAGCGGAGGGCTAAAGCTTCCCGGAACCAAGGAATTTTTCCGGCAGGCTCCCGCCGGCTGCGGGCGCGGCCGCGGCATAAAAGCGCCACCCGCCGGTCTACGTCAGCAGAGGAACAGCCCTCATGACGTTCGAACCGCGGAGCGCCGAAGCGGAGGAGTGGCGGAGCCGGTCCCACCCGGTGGCCGAGCGGATGGTGTTCCAGCGCCGCGGATGGCGGGCACAGCGCTTCTCCTGGCTGCTGCTGCTGGCATTCGTCCTCGCCGCCCCCTTCGGCCTCTTCTCCAACGGGCCGCTGAGCTGGACCGAAAGCCGCTCGGCGGACGGCGCGCTCACGGTCGAGCACCAGCGCTTCTACAGAAACGGTGCGCTTTCCACCCTTACGGTGCGGCTGCCGGCCGATCCGGCGAGCGGCGAGCAAACGCTGCTGATCGGGCGCGAAATCGTCGGCGTCCTGACCTTCGAGACCATCCACCCGCAGCCGGACTCCACAAAGACCGGAGCCGAAGGCATCCAGCTGACCTTCGCCACCGAAGGAAGCGGAAGCGGCGCGGTCACCTTCACGGTGCGGCCGCGCCACGCCGGCCGGATATCCGACACCATCGCGCTCGCCGGGGAATCGAGCGCCGCCGAGGTCCGCTTCTTCGTCTATCCATGAGGTGAAGCCATGGACGCCGTTCTGCGCGCTGTCGCACTCTACCTGTTCCTCTTTCTGGTGCTTCGGCTTGCCGGACGCCGCACGGTCGCGGAGCTCACGCCCTTCGACCTGGTGCTGCTGCTGATCATCTCCGAATCGACGCAGCAGGCGCTGCTGGGCAACGACTTCTCCATCGTCAACGCCTTCCTGCTGATTTCGACCCTGATCGTGCTCGACATCGGGCTGTCGCTGATCAAGCGCCAGTTCCCGCGCGTCACGCCGTACCTCGATGGCCTTCCCATGGTGATCGTCGAGAACGGGCGCGCACTTCCCGAGCGCATGCGCCTCGCCCGCGTCGACGTCTCGGACGTGCTGCAGTCGGCACGCGAATCCCAAGGCCTAGAAACGCTCGAGCAGATCAAGTACGCCGTGCTCGAGGTGAACGGTCATATCAGCATCATCCCGAAGCGTTAGCGCGGACCGCCACCGCAGCGTATCTTGTCACAGTCGCAGCGCGGCGAGCGCGGAGGCCTTCAGGCCCTGGCGAAGATCGTGATAGCCGGCCCAGGGGTCGTCCTCCCCAAGGCGCCGCGCGGCATTGTCGAGCGTCACCGCGTTCGATACCTCGATCGACTTCAGCGCGTCCCAGGTCACCGGCCAGGCAACCGGCGCGCCCTCACGCGCGCGTGGCGAATAGGGCGCGATGGCGGTGGCGCTGCGATCGTTGCGGAAATGATCGATGAAAATGCGGCCCTTGCGCTTGGCTTTGCTCATGGTTGCGACGTAGCGCTTGGGCGCCTGCCCGGCGAAGCGCTCGGCGAGCGCCTTGGCGAAGCCCTTGACGATCGGCCAGCCGCGACCGCGCAGCAGCGGAACCACGACATGGATGCCCTTGCCGCCGGTCAGCAGCGCGAAGCTCTGCAGGCCGAGCGCGTCGAGCGCGTCGCGCAGCTCGACGGCGGCGCGCTTCACCGTGACGAAGGGAATCGCCGAATCGGGGTCCAGATCGAAGACCAGGCGATCCGGCTGTTCGATGCGGTCGATGCGCGAGCCCCAGAGATGCAGCTCGAGAACGCCGACCTGCGCCACGGCGATCAGACCCGCGGCATCCTCGAGGTAGAGGTATTCCTTGCTACCGCCGCCCTTCTCCTTCACCGACAGGCGGTGGAAAGACTTCGCCAGCCCGGCACCGGCATGGCGCTGGAAGAAACATTGCTTGGAGCGGCCGTCGGGACAGCGCAGCAGGCTGACAAGGCGCCGGCGAAGGTGCGGCAGCATGCGCTCGGCCGCCGCCTGAAAGTAGGTCGCCAGGTCGCGCTTGGTGATGTCCTGTTTGGCAAAAAGGACCTTGTCGGGGTGCGTCAGGCGGACGCCGCCGACCCGTGCCTCCTCGCGATCCTGCTCGGTCATGACTTCCGCCTCCTTCAGCGGCACGGCCGTCTCGCGCACCACGGCCTTGGGTGCCTTGTCCTCCCGCAGCCCGCGGAAGCGCGCCTGGCGGACCAGGCCGTCGCCGGTGAAGCCGGCGAAGGCAATCTCGGCCACCAGCCGCGGCTTGACCCAGCGGACAGCGCGGGCGATCGCCGCTGGCGCGCGGACCGGCGCCGACTTGACGGCGAGCGCGGCGAGACGCTTTGCCAGCGCGCCGAGATCGGCCTCGGAAAAGCCCGAGCCGACCCGTCCCGCGTAGCGCAGGCTGCCGTTCTCGTAAAGCCCGAGCAGAAGGGAGGCGAAGGGACGATTGCGGGAAGAGAGCGACCAGCCGACGATCACGAATTCCTGCTCGCGCGCACATTTGAGCTTGAGCCAGCTCCGGCCGCGTCCGGATCGGTAGGGCGCGTCGGCACGCTTGGCGATCACGCCCTCGAAGCCCCGGTCGCAGAGGGTGGCGTAGATCTCTGTGCCATGCCCCGTCAGGTGGTCGGTGAAGTAGACCGGCCCTTTGCTGCCGCTTGCGCTCAAGAGAGCCTCAAGGCGCTTCTTGCGCTCCACCAGCGGCTTTGAGCGCAGCGAGCGGCCGGATTCCTGGAGCAGATCGAAAACGAAGTAGGAGAGGCCCGTACTGCCGCGCTTGAGGGCGCGCTGCAGGGCGCCGAAATCGGAATGACCCTTGTTGTCGATCGCGACGATCTCGCCGTCGAGCAGCACGCGCGGAAGGTTCATCGCGCCGAGACGCTCGGCGATGGTAGGGTAGCGCGCGGTCCAGTCGAGGCCGCTGCGGGTATGGATACGCACCTTGTCGCCGGCTGCCGCAGTAATGGCGCGATAGCCGTCGAACTTCATCTCGAAGAGCCATTTCGCGCCACGCGGCACGGCCTCGACCAGGGTCGCCAGCGCCGGTTCGACGAAAGCCGGCAACTTGCCGCCGGTTGTGGCGCGGCGGCGCGGCGGCGCGCGCTTTTCCTTGGAGTCCAAATCGATCGCGCCGTCTTTGCCGCCCCAGATCGCTTCGGGGGCCGCTGCGATCGCCGCGAGGTCGCGCCCGGAGGCGACGCTGACGGTTTCCTGCGACGTGATCTCGCGCCGGCGATCCGCCGCCTCGCCCTTTTCCTTGATCAGCAGCCAGTTCTCGCGCTTGCCGCCCTCCTTGCCCTTGAAGCGAACCAGGGCCCAGGGGCCCTTGAGGCGCTCTCCGTGCAGCCGAAAGGTCAGCTTCCCGCGTTTCAGGCCCTGGTGAGGATCGCCGAGCGGCTCCCAGCTGCCGCGATCCCACAGCAGCACCGTTCCCGCTCCGTAGCTGCCCTCGGGAATGCGGCCTTCGAACTCGGCGTACTCGAGCGGATGGTCCTCGGTCCTGACCGCAAGACGCTTGTTCGAGGGATCGAGGCTCGGTCCGCGGGTGATGGCCCAGCTCTTGAGCACACCGTCGAGCTCGAGTCGCAGATCGTAGTGGAGGCGTCGCGCCGCATGTTTCTGGATCGTGTAAAGCCCGGTTTTGCGAGAGCGCGCCTTTGCTCGCCGCCGGCGGCCGCGCGGTTCCGGCGTGTCCTGGAAATCGCGCTTGGCGCGGTAGGTCGAGAGCGCGTCGGAGCGATCTGGCGCGCTCATATCAACTCGCCTTGCGGCGCTTTTGCGCGGTGCCGCCACGCTCGGCGCTCTTGACCGAGCGCTTCAGCGCCTCCACGAGATCGATTACCTGGGCACCGCCCTCGGGCCGCTCCTCTTCTTCGACCTCGACCGGCTTGCCGCTCTTGCGCTTGGTTTCGATGAGATCGCGCACGGCGGTGGTATAGCTGTCCTGAAAGCGCTCCGGATCGAAGGGCGCGGTCTTGCGCTCGATCAGCTCGCGGGCGAGATCGAGCAGCTCCGTGTCAGGCTTGGCCTCGTCGATCTCCGAAAAGAACGGCGCGGCCTCGCGAACTTCGTCGGCGAAGCGCAGGGTCTCCAGCAATAGTCCCCTGCCGCAGGGCTTGAGCGCGGCAACGTAGGCGCGCCCGCGCATCACGAACTGACCGAGGCCGATCTGCCTGGAGCTGCGCAGCGCTTCGCGCAGCACGTTGAAGGCCTCCTCGGCAAGCTCGCCATCGGCGACGACGTAGTAGGGACGATCGAACCAGATCGGATCTATCTCGCCGTGGGAGACGAACTGCACCAGGTCCAGGGTCTTCTTGGCTTCGAGCTTCAGCTCGTCCAGCTCTTCCGGCTCGAACAGCAGGTAGCGGCCGCTCTCGAGCTCGAAGCCCTTGACGATCTCGTCGGTGTCGACGGGCCCGATGCCGGGCACCACCTTCTGGTAGCGGATTCGCTTGCCGGACGGCTCGTGGACCTGATGGAAGGCGATGCGCGCGCCGCTCTTGGTCGCCGCGTAGAGGTTGACCGGGACCGACACCAAGGCGAGACGGATGTTGCCGCTCCACAGCGGACGCGGCCCAGCCTTGCGCGGGTTGTCGCGCGACCTGCGGTGGGTGGCGCGGCTCGACTTGCGCTTGGTCGATTTTCGTTGCGAAGAGGCGCGCTGAGGCGATTCGCGCTTGGACGAGGCGCGCTTGCCCGACGTGCGTCTTGCTGCCTTCCGGGGCTTCGCGCTTTTGCTCTTTGCCTTGCGTCGTGCCATGGACGCTACGATCCGACCACGGTCCCGCCATTGGGGTGGAGCACCTGGCCGGTCATGTACGAGGCGTCGTCGCTCGCCAGAAAGACGAAGCAGCCGGCCACTTCGTTCGGCTGGCCGGCGCGGTCCATCGGCGCGCTCCCCCCGTGCTCGGCAACTTTCTCGGCGTCGAAGGAAGCCGGGATCAGGGGAGTCCAGATCGGCCCCGGCGCCACTGCATTGACCCTGATCTCGCGTTTCAGAAGCGCCTGGGACATGCTGCGGGTGAAGGACACGATGGCACCGCGCGTTGCGCTGTAGTCCAGCAAGGTGGCGTGGCCGCGATAGGCTGTGATCGAGGTGGTGTTGACGATGGACGCGCCCTTGCGCAGATGGGGCAAGGCCGCCTTGGTCATGTAGAAATAGCCGAACACGTTGGTCTGGAACGTCCGTACGAGCTGATCGCTCGTCAGCGCGGTCAGGTCTTCCACCTCGTGCTGTTCGGCCGCGTTGTTGACGAGGATGTCGAGGCGTCCGAAGTGTCCGACGACCTGGGCGACGGCTTCCTGGCAAAAGTCCTCGTTTCCGATGTCGCCCGGGATGGCGAGCGCAACGCCGCCTTCCGCTTCGATCAGGCGAACCGTCTCGCGCGCATCCGCGTGCTCTTCGAGGTAGACGAAAGCGATGGAGGCACCTTCGCGCGCCATGGCGACGGCGGTGGCGCGGCCGATCCCGCTGTCGCCGCCGGTGATGAGAGCGACGCGCCCCTTCAGCTTGCCGCTGCCGGAAACGAGCGGCCGATAGTCGGGACGCGGCCGCATCTCCGCTTCGCGGCCCGGCTGGCGATCCTGTTCCTGCGGCGGCTGAAGGGGAGCGGACAAGGGTGTCGTCCTCTCGGCTGAAGAAGAATCACGGCGAGCTACCGACCGCGCTTTCGCGACGATTCTTCCCAGGAAGATCGCCCTATCGCGGCGAGAAACGCGCGCTTGGCGAGAACGGCGCCCCTTTTACTGGCCCTCGCCGGAGAGCTCGCGCAACGTGTCGCGATAGGCGGTCGCGTCGTCGGGTGCCAGCCGCACCGCTTCTTCGGCGGCCGCGCGCGCCTCGGTCGGGCGGCCGAGCGCCGCCAGGACGTAGGCGAGATTGTTCCAGGGTATCGGATCGTCGGGCCGCAGGCGGATCGCGGCGCGGTAGGCCTGCTCCGCGTCGTCGTGCTCACCGCCCGCGTAGAGCGCATTGCCCAAGCCCAGCTGCGCGGCGAAGCTCTTCGGCCAGCGCGACAGGATCGCGCGGTAGGCCTCGGCGGCCGCGGCGTCCTGCTTGACTCGCTCCAGGGCGGCGGCTGCGGCAAGCGTGGTGTGCTCGTCGGCAGTGGCCGGCAGGCGGTCCGGTGGCAGCACCACCAGCGCCCAGTAGTCGCCGCGCGCCCAGGTGCGCTCGAAAGCGTCGAGGTCGGCGACGCGCCGCGCCTCGGTGCCGGAG
>JBOHKJ010000519.1:0-2420 GCA_050728975.1 Kiloniellales bacterium
GGTCTAGCATCAACTCGAAGTAGTTTTCACCTTGGATTCTCTCTCCCTGAAACAGCGCTGGGGGCGCCGGCGCCTCCACCCAGGCCGAGCAGTGACCGCGCGGTAAAGGACGGCATGCGATGCGCGCTTGAACCGGTTCTGCGGCGATGCTACGTACCTCACGGTGCGCGGGTGTAGCTCAGTGGTAGAGCAGTAGCTTCCCAAGCTACGTGTCGAGGGTTCGATTCCCTTCACCCGCTCCAAACTCCCGATGTTTTGCGACGGCCTCCCGGCCTTTCGACCGTCGGGGTCGAGCGGCTATAGTGGCCGTCCGCGCCCCTCGGCCACTGCCAGAGCCGTTTCCTCGCATGTCCTCTCAGCCCTCGCCGATCCTGCTCCAGCCTGCCGAGCTTGCATTGCGTCTGGGCGAAGATGGCCTGCTGCCGGTCGATCTGCGCGACCAGGGGCTTTATCTCCAGGGTCATCTGCCCGGCGCGGTCCAGATCGACTACAAGCGCCTCGCGGTGCCGCGCCCGCCGGCCATGGGCGAGGTGCCGGAGGGGGCGGCGCTGGAGGCGCTGCTGTCGGAGATCGGGCTGACGCCGGAAACCCAGGTGGTGGCCTACGACGGCGAGGGCAACGGCAAGGCTTCGCGGCTCATCTGGACCCTGCATCTGGTCGGTCATCGGTGCGCCGCGCTGCTGGACGGCGGTATCGGCGCCTGGGCCGGCGAGGGGCTCCCGCTTGAGGCGGGCCCGGTCGCCCCGCGCGCCAGCGCCTATCGCATCGCGGGCGGCGGCGCGGTCGGCGCCGACAGGGTATACGTTCTCTCCCATCTCGGCGATCCTGGCGTTGTCATCCTCGATACCCGCAGCCCGGCGGAGTTCTCGGGCGCCGACCTCAGGGCCGCCCGCGGCGGCCATATCCCCGGCGCGGTCAATCTCGACTGGGTTCTGCTGCGCGATCCGGCGCGCGGCGGGCGCCTCAAGCCGGCGGCGGAGCTGAAGGCGCTGTTCGCCGCACAGGGCATCGAGCCATCCCAGGAGGTGATTGTCCACTGCCAGACCCATCATCGCTCCTCACTCACCTACATTGCCCTGAAGGCGCTCGGCTACGCCAAGGTGCGCGGCTATGCCGGCTCCTGGTCCGAGTGGGGTAACGATCCGACCCTGCCGGTCGAGCGCTGAGGGTGGTGCGGCCGATGTCTGACCAGCCGGGGACGCCGGCGCGGCGCCGCTGCAGGGTGGCGGCGGTCGAACGGGCGACTGATGAGGTGCGGGTGCTGCGTCTGGCGCTCGCCGACGCGCGGCCCTTCGACTTCAAGCCCGGGCAATTCGCCTGCCTGTCGTTCGGGGGCCAGGAGCCGCGCGACTATTCGATCGCAAGCCGGCCGGAAGCGCCGCTGCTGGAGTTTCATATCCGCCGCGCGCCGGGCCAAGGGACCAGCGCCTTCGTCGCGGACACGGTCAAGCAGGGCGACGAGGTGCTGCTCGAAGGGCCCTTCGGCGACGCCTATTTCCGGCCCCAGCATCGCGGTGCGATCCTGGCCTTGGCCGGCGGCGCCGGCATCGCGCCGATCAAGGCGATCGTCGAGGCCGCGCTCGAGCAGGGCCTGGCGCGGCCAGTCCACCTCTATCTGGGGGTGCGTCTCGAAAGCGATCTCTATCTCGAAGACCACTTCGCAAGACTCGCCGCGCGCCACCCCAATCTGACCTTCGTGCCGATACTCTCCGACGAGGCGAAGCCGGGACGTCGCCACGGCCTGGTGGGAGAGGCGCTGGCCGCCGACTTCGCCGGGCTCGCCGGTTTCAAGGTCTATCTGGCCGGTCCGCCGCCGATGGTGGAGGCGGTGAGCGCCCTGCTGTTGGAGCGCGGAACGGCGCCCGAGGATCTCCACGCCGACCCCTTCTACCGAGAGGCCGCGAAACATCGTCAGGCAGGCAGCGGCTCGCGATCCGCGCCCGGCCTTGCGCGTCCTCGGGGAATGGATTAGGCGAACGGGCCAGCAAGCCAGGGGAGTAACCGCGCTGTGGGTCTCGACGTCGCCGCCTTCTTCAGCGCCGAATTCCAGGAGCATCATGCGGTCGCCCGGGCCAGCGAGCAGCGGCTGGCCGAGGGCTTCGCCCAGCTGCTGGCGCGCGCTGCCGCAACTTTGCGCGGCGGCGGCAAGCTGCTGTTCTTCGGCAACGGCGGCAGCGCCGCGGATGCCCAGCACCTGGCGACCGAGCTCACGGTGCGCTACGTCTCCGACCGGGCGCCCATCGCCGCGCTGGCGCTCACCACCGACACCTCGGCCTTGACTGCGATCGGCAACGATCTCGGCTTCGAGCAGCTCTTCGCTCGCCAGCTGGAGGCGCTCGGCCGCCGCGGCGATCTCGCCATCGCGATCTCGACCTCGGGCAAGAGCCGCAACATCCTGGTCGCGCTGGAACGGGCCAAGG
>JBOHKJ010000520.1:0-2241 GCA_050728975.1 Kiloniellales bacterium
GCCGCCCCATCATCTCCATCAGGTCGAGCGCGGCATCGGGCCGTCGCCGCAAAAAGTCCTGCAACGCCGCGCGGTCGAGCACCAGCAGGCTGGTGGGCTCGATCACGGTCGCAGCCGCGGTGCGCGGCCCGAGATCGAGCAGCGAGAGCTCGCCGAAGATATCGCTGCAGCGCGCGGTGGTGAGCTTGAGCTTCTGCCCGAGCTTGTCGGTCGCGCAGAGCTCGACGGCGCCGGAGCAGACCACATACATGCGGTCGCCGGGATCGCCGGACTCGAAGATCGTATCGCCGGCCTCGTAGTGGGCCTCTTCCAGAAGCGCGGCGAGCGCCTCCCGCCCGGTCGCGTCGAGGCGCTGGAAGAAGGCGACCTCACCCAGCAACGCAGCTTTGGGCAATGCAGCCTTGGGCGATGCAACTTTGGACGACATACGAACCCCCCTGCCGGCGAACCCCTGGCGGACTTCGGCATCCCCTGACGCGCGCCGAATCCACGCGCGCGAAAATAGCACGGCGGGCGCGGCTGGCGAGGCGCCAAGTCGAGCGGTCCGGGGCGCAAGCGGCGGCGGGCCGGACATTGACAAGCGCCGGGGCGCGGGCTTCCCTGCCCTCGCCCTGCGCCCGAGGCGTGTCCCTAGTCCCGGAGATCCGAGAGCCATGATCCCCCGCTACAGCCGCCCGGAGATGGCCCGCATCTGGGAGCCCGAGAACCGCTTCCGCATCTGGCTGGAGATCGAGGCCCACGCCTGCGACGCCCAGGCGGCGCTCGGCGTCATCCCGCGCAAGGCGGCCAAGGCGGTCTGGGAAAAGGGCCGCTTCGAGGTCGCGCGGATCGACGCGATCGAGCGCGAGACCCGCCACGACGTGATCGCCTTCCTCACCAACCTGGCCGAGCACGTCGGCCCCGAGGCGCGCTTCGTCCACCAGGGCATGACCTCCTCGGACGTGCTCGACACCGCCTTTGCGGTGCAGCTCGCCCAGGCGAGCGACCTGCTGCTGGCCGACCTCGACCGCCTGCTGGCGGCGCTCAAGAAGCGCGCGCTGGAGCACAGGCACACGCCGACCATCGGCCGCAGCCACGGCATCCACGCCGAGCCGACCACCTTCGGCCTCAAGCTCGCCGGACACTACGCCGCCTTCGCCCGCAACCGCGCGCGGCTGGAGGCGGCGCGAGGCGAGATCGCGACCTGCGCGATTTCCGGCGCGGTCGGGACCTTCGCCAACGTCGATCCCGCGGTCGAGGCGCATGTGGCCAAGAAGCTCGGCCTCGCGGTCGAGCCGATCTCGACCCAGGTGATCCCGCGCGACCGCCACGCCGCCTTCTTCGCGACGCTGGGCGTGATCGCCGCCTCGGTCGAGAACCTGGCGACCGAGATCCGCCACCTGCAGCGCAGCGAGCTGCGCGAGGCGGAGGAGTATTTCGCGCCCGGCCAGAAGGGCAGCTCGGCGATGCCGCACAAGCGCAACCCGGTGCTGAGCGAGAACCTGACCGGGCTGGCGCGGCTGGTGCGCGCGAGCGTCGTTCCGGCGCTGGAGAACGTGACGCTGTGGCACGAGCGCGACATCAGCCACTCCGCCGTCGAGCGGGTGATCGCGCCCGACGCCACCGTCGCGCTCGACTTCGCGCTCGCGCGGCTCGCCGGCGTGATCGAGAAGCTGCTGGTCTATCCGAAAGCGATGCGCGCCAACCTGGAAAGGCTCGGCGGGCTGGTCCACTCCCAGCGCGTGCTGCTGGCGCTGACCCAGGCCGGCCTGAGCCGCGAGGGCGCCTACGCGGTGGTGCAGCGCAACGCCATGCTGGCCTGGAAGAGCGGCAAGGATTTGCAGCGGCTGCTGAGGTCCGACCCGGAGATGCCGCTCGACGGCAGGACGCTCGCCGCCTGCTTCGACCTCGACTACCACTTCAGCCAGGTCGACGCGATCTTCGCCCGCGTCTTCGGCAAGGGGCAGCGAACCGGCAAAGCGACAGCGACGGCGAAGGCGAAGGCGAAGACTGGGCCGAAACGAAAGACGGCCTCCGGCAGGCGCAGGACGCGGCGGCGCGGCGCGAAAAGCTAGCGATATGCGCGCGAGGCCGGCGAAGGGCGCATCGGCAGGGGCGTCTGCCCGCAGGGCGCGCAGCGCCGTGGGCGCCGAGCCGCGCGCCGCGAAGGGGGTATTTTCGGCAATGTCTCCGGAATTTTTCCAGCCGGAAATATATTTCTGATCAACAGGTTGACCTGGAATTATGGCAATCGAGAAAGCC
>JBOHKJ010000521.1:0-2668 GCA_050728975.1 Kiloniellales bacterium
TCGGCTCCAGGACCGCCGGCCACCCGGAGTTCGGCCATGCGCCGGGCATCGAAACCACCACCGGCCCACTCGGCCAGGGACTGGCGAACGCGGTCGGTATGGCGCTGGCCGAGCGGCTGATGAACGCGCGCTATGGCGACGGGCTGGTCGATCACCACACCTACGCCATCGTCGGAGACGGCTGCCTGATGGAGGGCATCAGCCACGAAGCCGTCGCGCTCGCTGGGCATCTCAAGCTCGGCAAGTTGATCGTGCTGTTCGACGACAACAGCATCTCGATCGACGGCGCGGTCTCGCTCTCGGACTCGGTCGACCAGCTGAAGCGCTTCGTGAGCTGCGGCTGGGCGACAACCCGGGTCGACGGCCACGACCCCGACGCCGTGGCAGCGGCGCTCGAAACAGCCCGCAAAAGCGACCGCCCGAGCTTGATCGCCTGCCGCACGATCATCGGCTACGGTGCGCCGAAGCTCGCCGGCACCGCCAAAACCCATGGTGGGCCGCTTGGCGCGGAGGAGATTGCCGGCGCACGGGCCAAACTCGACTGGCCCCATGCGCCCTTCGAGATTCCCGCGGAGATTCTCGGCGCCTGGCGCGCGACCGGCAAGCACGGCGCCAGGGCCAGCGCAGCCTGGGACGGGCGGTTTGCCGCCGCCCCGGCTGAGACCCGCGCGCGCTATGCCGCCGAGACTGCCGGAGAGCTGCCCGCCTCGCTGGGTCAGGCGCTCGCCGCCTACAAGGCAAAGGTGGTCGCAGAACAGCCGAAGCTGGCGACCCGGGTATCGTCGCAAAAGACCATCGAGGTGCTGGCGGCCGAGCTTCCGGCGCTGGTCGGCGGCTCAGCCGACCTCACCGGCTCGAACGGTACCAAGGTCTCACAGCAGAAAGTCATCGCCGCTGGCCAGTACGGCGGCAATTACGTCCACTACGGCGTACGCGAGCACGCCATGGCGGCGGTGATGAACGGCTTGGCGCTGCATGGCGGGGTCATTCCCTACGGCGGCAGCTTTTTGATCTTCACAGACTACTGCCGGCCGTCAATTCGCCTCTCGGCGCTCATGGGGCTGAGGGTGATCTACGTCATGACCCACGATTCCATCGGCCTCGGCGAGGACGGCCCGACCCATCAGCCGGTCGAGCAGCTGGCAAGCTTGCGCGCCATGCCCAACCTGCTGGTGTTCCGGCCCGCAGATGCGATCGAGACCGCCGAATGCTGGGAGCTGGCGCTCTCCCAGACGAGGCGACCCTCGGTCATTGCCCTCAGTCGCCAGAACCTTCCCAACATCCGGCTCGAGAGCGTCGAGAACCTCTCGGCCTACGGCGGCTACATCCTGCGCGCCTCCGAAGGTCAGCGCGAGGTGACGTTGATCGCCACAGGCTCCGAGATCGAAATCGCGATGGAGGCGCAGACGCTGCTGCGCGCCGAAGGGGTCGAGTCCGCAGTGGTTTCGCTGCCCTGCTGGGAGCTTTTCGCAGAGCAGCCGCAGCACTATCGCGACGAGGTCCTGTCGCCGGGCGCGCTGCGAATCGCCATCGAGGCGGCGTCACCCCTCGGTTGGGAGCGCTGGCTCGGCGAGCAGGGCGCCTTCATTGGCATGCGCAGCTTCGGCGCCTCGGCGCCGGCAGAAGCGCTCTACAAGGAATTCGGAATCACCGCCGCCGCCGTGGTCGAGGCGGTGAAGGCGCACCTCTAGTGCCGCGGTCTTTTTCGGCCGGCATGTGCCAGGGCTCAGGGAATGAAGGCGCCCGGCGGCCCGTCGGAGGCTTGAGGAGAGCAAAACGAGGAACGCTGACCATGACCAAGGGATCGCTCCACGACATCGCCCGAGCGTTGGTCGCCAAGGGCAAGGGAATCCTGGCCGCCGACGAGAGCTCACCCACCATCAAGAAGCGCTTTGATTCGATCAACCTAGAATCGACCGAAGATAACCGTCGCGACTACCGCCATCTCCTGTTCTCGACGCCCGGCATGGCGCAATACATCAGCGGTGTCATTCTCTACGACGAGACGCTGCGCCAGAGCGGTGCCGACGGGAAGCGCCTGGCCGCCGTGCTGGACGAGCACGGCGTCATCCCCGGCATCAAAGTAGACAAGGGGGCCAAGCCGCTCGCCGGACATTCAGGCGAAAGCGTGACCGAAGGGCTCGACGGCCTGCGCGACCGATCCAAGGAATACGCCGGGCTCGGCGCCCGCTTCACCAAGTGGCGCGCGGTCTACAAGATCGGCGAGGAGATCCCTTCCGACGCCTGCATCGCGGTCAATGCGCAAGCTCTGGCGCGCTACGCAGCGCTATCCCAAGAGGCTGGTCTGGTGCCGATCGTCGAGCCGGAAGTTCTGATGGACGGCGACCACGACATCGATCGCTGCCAGAAAGTTACCGAAGAGGTGCTGCGTACGGTCTTCGCAGAGTTGGCGCTGCAGGGCGTTGCGCTCGAAGGCATGCTGCTGAAGCCTAACATGGTGATCTCCGGCCAGGACTGTAAAACGCAGGCCGACGTGCAGGAGGTCGCGCGACGCACGGTAGAGAGCCTGAAACGCTACGTGCCGGCCGCTGTGCCGGGCATCGTCTTCCTGTCCGGCGGACAGTCCGACGAGGTGGCGACGTTGCACCTGAACGCCATGAACAAGCTAGGCGAAACGCTGCCCTGGCGGCTCAGCTTCTCCTACGGC
>JBOHKJ010000522.1:0-2378 GCA_050728975.1 Kiloniellales bacterium
TACATGCTGCTGGTGGCCGATGTCGTGGAGCCCCGTCGCCGGCAAATGACCGCCGAGGAACAGGCGCTGTTCGGGATCGACAAGCTCAACACCGTGCGCTCCACGGTCCCCGCGATCACCCACGTCGACTACTCGGCCCGGATTCAGACCGTGCACAAGGAGACCAACCCGCGCTATCACGCGTTGATCCAAAAATTCGCGGAGAAAACCGGGTGCCCGGTGTTGGTCAACACCTCGTTCAACGTCCGCGGGGAGCCGATCGTGTGCACGCCGGAAGACGCGTTCCGTTGCTTCATGGGCACCGAGATCGACATGCTGGCGTGCGGCAACTACATTCTGCGCAAGCCGGACCAGGACCCATCCCTGCGCGTCGACTACAAGGACAGGTTCGAGCTCGACTAGGCGGCCGTCGCCGACTCCTCCGGGGTCGCGACCCAAAGCTGTCGCCGGGACGCGAGATCCATCCAGGCTGTCACGGTGATGATGGCCCACAGGGTCATCCCGCGACCTGGCTTTCCGCCGAGGTGAGCCTGGACCAGCCGGTGCACGGCCGCCGGGTCGAACAGACCCTGCCGATGCAGCCTGGCCGGCGCCAGTTGGTCGCGCAGGAAATCCCGGAGCGGACCGCGTAGCCAGTGCCCAATCGGCGGCGCCTGGGCGATCTTCGGACTGTAGGCCATTTCCCGCGGCATTAGCGTGGCGGCAAGTCGGCGAATCTCTTCCTTGTTACGGCTTTGTCGGGGCAACCGCATCGCGAAATCGAGCAGATCGTTGTCGAAATATGGAAAGCGGATGGACAGGGCGTGTGCCCGGGCCCACCAGTGGTTCCAATGCAACGTGCCTTCCGCATTCACGAACTGCCGGTGCAGGAAGCAGATACGGTCACGCTCCGATTCCTCCGCATAGGCTTCGGCCGCGCGCTCGAGGAGTCGATGCTTGGCGCGGCGAAACTCCGCCATCGATCTGGCATTGCGGTAGAGATTTGTGCGCATCTCGTCCGGCGTGATCATGGAAGAGCAACGCGCCGGCAGACCGGTTTGCCCGCACCAGATGACGCTCTCGAGGAGCTCGCCCATTCGTCCGCGTAGCAAGGGTGTGGCGACGCGGCCCAACAACTTGAGCGGTGCAGGCAGGCGCGCAAAGCGCAAGCCCTGGACGTTGGTATCGCTGAGATACCACCCATCCGGGCCGGCCCCGTTGAATAGCACCGCGACGCCCGCGTCGACCACGTCGCGCAGCAGCCAGCTGTGCAGTCCCCAGGTGAAGGGCTCGCCGTAGCTCCGCACCATCCAATCCAGGTTGTCGACCACGTCAGACGGTCGGTACTCGATCTCGTGGTGCCTGGTGGCAAAGTGCTCGGCCACCCGGCGCGCCGGCTCGAGCTCGTTAAGCTTGCCCTCATAGTCGGTGTAGCGGAAGGTGAAGGTCTCGCAGGCGACGTCGAGCAGCCGCCTTAGACCGGCAACGATCAGTTTCGAGTCAACGCCTCCTGAGAGGAGGACGCCGTTTGCAAGATTCGGCGAATAGCGCCGGCGCAGCGCCGCCTGGAAGCTTTGCCGAAGCTGGGCTGTCGTCTCCTCGACGCTCAACTCGACCTTGGGCCGGCCTTTAGGTCGCCAGTAGCGGCGAAGCGTGGAGGTGCCGTCGCTCTCGCAGGAGAGAACATGGGCCGGCGGGATCTTCTTGATCTGTTCCACAAAGGACCAGGGCGCCGGCACGAAGCCATCGGCGAGGAAGAAATCGAGCGCCGGCAGGTTCACGCGAGCAGCCACACCCGCCCGCAGCAAGGTAGCGACATCGTCCGCCCAAAGGATTCCGCCCAGCCTTTCGGTGTAGTAGACCGGCACGATGCCAAAGCGGTCACGAAAGACGAGGAAGCGCTTTCGCCCAGCATCCCAAATCGCCATGCTCGCGGCGGCATCAAATTGCGCCACTGCCGCTTCCCCGTCCCGGAGATAGGCTTGCAGAAGCGCACTCGCGTCGTTGTCCCCCAACCCGAAATCGGTCTGCACGCCCTCGGGCCGGACGAAAACCTCCCCATCCACGATGGCGAACGACCCGTCTCCGATTGACGCCCATTGTACCCGCGGGCAGGCTGATTCCCGAATGATGGCTGCGACGACGGGATCCGTTTCGGGGAAGGCGAGAATTCGCGCGTGTCGTTGCGTCGCAGCGTCTAATCCGTCTCGCGTCAGCTCAATAAAGCGGGAAGCGACGCCAGCCGCCGGCGCATAGATTCCAGCCACTCTCACCGGTGAAATCTCCAGCGCGAGATTGAAGACATCCATGGGATTTTGCGAATGATGCTAAGGGTTAAAGATTAAAAAACCTTGGTTGGCATCGACTTATGGCCACGGGAGATTGACCCGCTCGTATAG
>JBOHKJ010000523.1:0-1976 GCA_050728975.1 Kiloniellales bacterium
TCTCAGTCTTGCGCGGCCTCGGCCCGCTCGAGCTCGGTCGCGAGCCGACCGGTCAGGAACAGCCCCAGCATCCGAAAATCGCTGAAGAACGACCACACCGGGTGGCCGAAGGTGGCCGGCCGGTTGCCTTCGATCGTGGCATGGCCGAGCCAGGCGCAGGCATAGCCGAACAGCGGCGCGGCAACGACAATCCGCCAGTCGAGCGTTATCAGGCCGAGCGCCAGCAGCAGCAGCCCGCCGCCGCTGCCGAGATAGTGCAGGGCCCGGGTGCCGGCACGCCGGTGGGCGCGCAGGTAGTGGGGCCAGAAATCGGAATAGCGGTCGAGGCGCGCGGTCATGGGCTCGCTCGCGATTACCGGCGGATTTCGGCCGGAATCATAGCAGAGTCCCACATTTTGCGCTTGCGAGAGAGAGCTAAGAGGGTTTCACTCGGCCGCAAATCGGGCCGTCTTCGCTCTAGAGCGGTATCCGCTTAGGTCGAAGCGCCCCCCATCTCTCCCTGCCCTCTCCGCCCAAGTGGGACGAGTCTGGTGAGGCAGGAGAATCCGATAGACCGGATGCGGCGCCAAGGCTCCGGAGAGTCCGGCAGCGAAACGGAAGAGCGGAATCATGGGATACAAGGTTGCAGTCGTCGGCGCCACCGGCGCGGTCGGCAAGGAGATGCTGCAGACGCTGGCCGAGCGCAACTTCCCGGCCGACGAGGTGGTGGCGCTGGCCTCCGACCGCTCGGCCGGCCAGGAGGTCTCCTTCGGCGAGGACGACGTTCTGAAGGTGCAGAGTCTCGCCACCTTCGACTTCCGCGGCATCGATATCGTGCTCTCCTCGCCGGGCGCCAAGGTCTCGGCCGAGTTCGCACCCAAGGCCGCCAAGGCCGGCGCGGTGGTGATCGACAACAGCAGCCACTTCCGCCTGGACCCCGACGTGCCGCTGGTGGTGCCGGAGGTCAATCCCCAGGCCCTCTCTGGCTACGGCAAGCGCGGCATCGTCGCCAACCCCAACTGCTCGACCATCCAGATGGTAGTGGCCCTGAAGCCGCTCCACGATCTCGCGCGCATCGAGCGCGTGGTGGTCGCGACCTACCAGTCGGTCTCGGGCGCCGGCAAGGACGGCATGGACGAGCTCTTCAATCAGACCCGCGGCATCTTCGTGAACGACGTGCCGCTGCGCGAGCAGTTCACCAAGCAGATCGCCTTCAACGTCATTCCGCACATCGACGTCTTCATGGACGACGGCGCCACCAGGGAAGAGTGGAAGATGGCGGCCGAGACCAAGAAGATCCTCGATCCGAAAATCAAGGTCGCCGCGACCTGCGTGCGGGTGCCGGTCTTCATCGGCCACGCCGAGGCGATCAACGTCGAGTTCGAGCGCCCGATCGACGATCGTGCCGCGCGCGCCGCGCTGCGCAAGGCGCCGGGCGTGTCGGTGATCGACCATCGCGCCGACGAAGGCTACGCCACTCCGGTCGAGTGCGCCGGTGAGGACAACGTCTACGTCAGCCGCATCCGCGCCGATTCGACGGTCGAGAACGGCCTCTCGCTGTGGGTGGTCGCGGACAATCTGCGCAAAGGCGCCGCGCTCAACGCAATCCAGATCGCCGAGCTGCTGGTGAAGGAGCATCTGCGCGAGCCGGCCCGCGCCACGGTCTGACCGCGTCGGCGACCCTCTCCGCCCAAGCCGTTCGCCAAGGCTGGCGAAAATTTGCACCCATTAAGCGATTCGCCCGAAACGGCGATAGAGCTTTTCTTCCAACCAGTCAATCGGCGAAAGGCACAAACAGGCGAGATGCGTGTGCCTGCCGAAGACAAAGCCCGGAATCGACATCACCTCGCAGCCTGGATCGGCACGAACGCCGGCTAGAAGAAACGATGCGGCGAAATAGGTCAAAACAGCCATCCTCTCCTGATCGCCCAGCGCATAGACAGCCACGGCCGGAATGCAGGCCACAAGCGCCCCGAGATACTTATTGAGGTTTGGAA
>JBOHKJ010000524.1:0-8218 GCA_050728975.1 Kiloniellales bacterium
CGCGGTGCCGAGGCCCGCCAACAGAAAGACGACGACGATGTGCAGCTCCGGAAACGCGGTGGTCAGCTTGAAGGAGAAGAATGCGCCGCAGGCCATGAAGCCGCCGGTGCCGAGGCTGAGCTGGCCGCAATAGCCGGTCAGCAGGTTGAGCCCGACGGCGGCGAGCGAGAACACCAGGAACGGCACCAGGATGGTGTCGAGCATGTAGTTGCTGGCGAGAAAGGGCACGGCGAAGGCGGCGAAGGCCAGAAGGAGGGCGATCCCGATCTTGTCCTGGAGGATCGGGAAGATCGCCTGATCGGCCCGATAATCGGTCTTGTATTGCCCCGCTTCGCGATAAAGCATCGTCGCGTCCCCTTCAGACCCGCTCGATGATGCGCTCGCCGAACAGGCCCTGCGGCCGGAACAGCAGGAAGACGGTCGCCAGCATGTAGGCGAACCAGTCCTGGATCGCGCCGCCGACGTAGCCGGAGAGGAATACCTCGGCAAGCTGCTCGCCGGCACCGATGATGAGACCGCCGATGATGGCGCCGGGGATTGAGGTAAAGCCGCCGAGGATCAGCACCGGCAGCGCCTTGAGCGCGATCAGCGCCAACGAGAACTGCACGCCGGCCTTGCCGCCCCACATGATGCCGGCGACCAGCGCCACGATGCCGGCGACCGACCAGACGATGGCCCAGATGACCTTGAGCGGAATGCCGACCGAAAGCGCTGCCTGATGATCGTCGGCGACCGCGCGCAATGCGCGACCGATGCGAGTCGTATGGAAGAAGACCGCCAGACCCGCCACTATGATCGCGGCGACCAGGGCGGCGATCAGGTCGAAGGCGTTGATCAGAATGCCGTTCTCGACCAGGCTTTGGGCGACGATGATCGGGTCCTTGGGAATCCCGATGTCGAGGATCTTGACGTTGGAGCCCCAAAGGATCTGCCCGAAGCCGTCGAGAAAGTAGAAGATTCCGATGGTCGCCATGAAGAGGATAATGTGCGGCTGGTTGACCAGCGGCCGCAGGACGATGCGCTCCACTACGATGGCCAGGCCGACCATCACGCCCGCGGTCACTGCGAAGGCGAGCGCCCAGTGCAGGCCCCAGGCCATGACACCGACCATGGTGAGCGCGGCGAAGAGCACCATCGAGCCCTGAGCGAAATTGAAGACGCCCGAGGCCTTGAAGATCAGCACGAAGCCGAGCGCCACCAACGCGTACATCACGCCTTGCAGCAGGCCGGCGATCAGCACCTCGATGAAGTAGCCCCAGGTGAAGAAGAAGCCGGAATCGACGACCGCGATGCCCCGGAACAGCAGGGCCACGCCGAGCACGATGCCGATGGCGACCAGGAGCCAGAAGGAGGCGACGCGGATCGGCATTGCAGCTTGCCCTGCTCCCCTGTTCTAGTGGCTGACGCCGAGGTAGGCGTCGATCACGCTCTGGTCGCGGCGCACTTCGTCGGGCGTGCCCTCGGCCAGCTTGCAGCCATAGTCCAGCACCACCACCCGGTCGCTGACGTCCATCACCACGCCCATGTCGTGCTCGATGAGCGCAATGGTGGTTCCGAACTCGTCGTTGACGTCGAGGATGAAGCGCGACATATCCTCCTTTTCCTCGACGTTCATGCCGGCCATCGGCTCGTCGAGCAGCAGCAGGTCCGGCTCCATGGCGAGCGCGCGGCCGAGCTCGACGCGCTTTTGCAGGCCGTAGGGCAGCTTGCCCACCGGCGTCTTGCGGATCGCCTGGATCTCCAGAAAATCGATGATCCGCTCGCAGACGGCACGCTGCTCGACTTCCTCCTTGAGGTTGGGTCCCCAGTAGAGCGCCTGCAGCAGGATGCCGCTGCGCATTTTGAGCAGGCGCCCGGTCATGATGTTGTCGAGCGTCGACATGCCCTTGAAGAGGGCGATGTTCTGGAAGGTGCGCGCGATTCCGTTCTTGGCCGCCTCGTGGGGGCGCATGCGGCCGGTGCTCTTGCCCTTGTAGGTGATGGTGCCCTGTTGCGGCTGGTAGAAGCCGTTGATGACGTTCAGCATCGACGACTTGCCGGCGCCGTTGGGGCCGATGATCGCCAGAATCTCGTGTTCCCGGATCGCGAAGCTGACGTCGCTGAGAGCACGCACGCCGCCGAAACCGAGCGTGATGGCGTCCACCGCCAGAAGGGTCTCCCCGATCTTCTTCCGATGCTGCATGCCGGCGCCCGCCCCGCCTCTCGCTTCGCTTAGCCGGCGAGCTTCAGCGGCGCGGCCGCCGGAACGGTTGCAGCGTCGATCACCTTGAGCGTCGCGCGCACCACGCCCTTTCGTCCGTCCTCGAAAGTCATCTCGGTTTCGACATAAACCTCGTCGCGGTCGGAATAGAGCGCATCGATCAGCGGCTGGTATTTCTCGGCGACGAAGCGCCGCCGCACCTTGCGGGTGCGCGTCAGCTCGCCGTCGTCGGCATCGAGCTCCTTGTGCAGCACCAGGAAGCGCTTGACCTGCGACCCGCCGAGGCGCGGGTCCTTGGCGAGGTCGCGGTTCACCTGCGCGACGTGACCGGCGAGGATCTCGAGAACCTTGGGATTGGCGGCCAGCTCCTGATAGGAAGCATAGGGCACGTTGTTGCGCTCGGCCCAGCTTCCCACCGCGGTCAGATCGATGTTGACGAAGGCGGCGCAGTGGTCGCGGCCGTCGCCGAAGGCGACCGCCTCGCGGATGTTGGGGAAGAACTTCAGCTTGTTCTCGATGTATTTGGGCGCGAAGAGCGTTCCGTCGGTCAAGCGTCCGACGTCCTTCGCCCGATCGATGATCCTCAGGTGTCCGTCGGAATCGATGATGCCGGCGTCCCCGGTGTGCACCCATCCTTCTGCAGTCTTGGCCTGCCGGGTCGCCTCGGGATTCTTGAAATAGCGTTGGAAGGTGCCTGGCCCGCGGAACAGCACCTCGCCGTTCTCGGCGATCTTGATCTCGACCTCGGGCACCGCCTTGCCGACGGTATCCGATCTGATGTCGCCGTTCGGCTGGATGGCGATGAAGACGCTCGCCTCGGTCATGCCGTAGAGCTGCTTCAGGTTGACTCCGAGCGAGCGGTAGAACTCGAAGATCTCCGGCCCGATCGCCTCTCCGGCCGTGTAGGCGAGGCGGATGCGGCTGAGCCCCAGCGTGTTCTTGAGCGGCCCATAGACCAGGATGCCGCCGAGCGCATAGAGCAGGCGGTCGGCGAGCGAAACCGGCTTGCGGTCGAGCAGGGCGATGCCGCACCGCTTGGCGATCTCCATGAAGTACTTGAAGAGATGCCGCTTCAGCAAGCTGGCGTCCTCCATGCGAATCATCACGGTGGTCAGCAAAGTCTCGAAGATGCGCGGCGGCGCGAAGAAATAGGTCGGCCCCAGCTCGCGCAGATCGTGCAGCACGGTCGCGCTCGACTCTGGGCAGGAGACGCAGAAGCCGGCGACATAGCTCTGGCCGAATGAAAAGATGTGATCGCCGACCCACGCCATCGGCAGGTAGGCCAGCACTTCTTCGCTGTCGCTCAATCCTTCGAGCTCGATGGCGTTCTGGGCGGTCCGCTTGACGTTGTCGTGACTCAGCACCGCGCCCTTGGGCTCGCCCGTGGTGCCCGAGGTGTAGAGGATGATCGCCTCGTCGCCGCCTTTGCCCGTCGCCACCTCGGCCGCATAGAAATCGGGATTGGCTTCGGCGAAGGCGCGTCCCTGTTCCTGCAGGCTGTCGAAGGAGCAGAGGTGATCCTGGGCGTAGTGGCGCAGGCCGCGGGCGTCGTCGTAGACGATCAGCTCCAGGCTCGGAAAGGCGGTGCGGATCTCCAGCAGCTTGTCGACCTGCTCCTGATCCTCGGCGATCGCAAAGCGCGCTTCCGCGTGCTCGATGACGAAAGCCATCTCGCGCGCCACCGCGTCCTGGTAGATCGGCACCGGAACGGCACCGATCGCCTGGGCCGCGGTGATGCTCCAGTAGAGGCGCGGGCGGTTGTCGCCGACGATGGCGATCTTGTCGCCGCGCTTGAGGCCGCGCGCGGCGAGCCCGCAGGCCAGCCATTCGACTTCCGCGGCGACCTGGCCCCAGCTCCAGCTCTGCCAGATGCCGAGGTCCTTCTCGCGGATGGCCGGACGATCGGGGCGGCCCTCGGCGTGCGCCGCCAGGAGCTTGGGAAAGGTGTCGGCTTCTTTCATCGCTCGCTCCCGACGCGCCTTGGCACCGCCGCATCCCGGCTATGCGGCCGGGTCGTGGCGTCGACAAAGCTGTCCCGGCAAGCCATCCTCCCTGTAAGCGCTTGGTTTTGTTCTTGCCGGACCCTGGCTTGCCTGACAGGCCCGGAACGGTCCCGAGTCTAGTAAGTCGATCCTGCAGCAGCGTCAAGAATGCCCCTATTACGATCGAGCGACGACCGATGAATTTTTCGGCACAGGATTTCACCGTGACCGCCGCCGGCCGGCGGCTCGCGGCGCGTTGGCTGCTGCCGTCCGGCCTGGCGGCCGAGGAGGCGACCGCCGGGGCGGTACTGGTATTTCTCCATCAGGGCCTCGGATCGATCGGCGGGTGGCGCGAGTTTCCCGCCAGGCTCGCCGCCGCCGCTGGGCTGCCGGCGCTGGTCTACGACCGCTGGGGCTATGGCGGGTCGGAGCCGCTGACCCTGCCGCGCGCCGACGACTATCTGCGTCAGGAAGCGGAGGAGACGCTGCCGCAGCTGCTCGGCGCCTGCGGCATCGCCCGGCCGGTCCTTTATGGCCATAGCGACGGCGGCTCGATCGCACTGCTCTACGCCGCCGCCTTTCCCTCGATGCCGCTGGCGGTGATCGCCGAGGCCGCTCATGTCTTCGTCGAGCCCGAGACCCTGACCGGAATCCGTGCCGCCGCCGCCCCCGAGATGCGGGCCCGGATCGTCGCCGCGCTACGAGGCTTTCACGGTGAAAAGGCCGAAACGCTGTTCCGGGCCTGGGCCGAGACCTGGCTGCGGCCGAGCTTCGCGGCCTGGCGGATGGATGGCCGCCTGCCGGCGATCCCCTGCCCGCTGCTGGCGATCCAGGGTGCGGCCGACGAATACGGCACCCGGGCCCAGGTCGAGGCCATCGCCGCGGGGGTCTCCGGCCCCGCCGAGATTCTCTGGCTGGAGGGCTGCGGCCACAGCCCGCACCGCGAGCGCGAGCAGGAGGTGCTGGCCGCGAGCAGCGCATTCCTTGCCCGCCAAGGACTTGCTCGCTCCCCGGCCGAACCCGCGGAATCCCGCTGAGCTCCCGGCTGACCCTTGGTTTTGCGGTCCCGAGCGCCTATACATAAAGGACGTTCTATGGTCGCCAAGCACGAAGCGACACCCCCCGGACAAGGTCGCAACCGGTCGAGGGGGCGCCCCGTCGGCAGGCTCGACGCCCGCCGTGGACAGAGGCGCCACCAACCTCTCGCCACGACCGCGTCGCGCCGACGGCGCCGTGCCCTCTGTAATGCGCGCCCGCGCTCCATGGAGACGCCACGATGAGCCTCGACTCCCTCAAATGCCGCCGCAGCCTGGACGTGGCCGGCAAGAGCTACGACTACTTCAGCCTTCCGGTCGCCGCCGAAGCCGGTCTCGGCGATCTCTCCAAGCTGCCCTTCTCGTTGAAGGTGCTGCTGGAGAACCTGTTACGCAGCGAAGACGGGCGCAGCGTCACGCTCGACGACATCAAGGCGGTCGCAGCCTGGATCGAGAATCGCAGGAGCGACCGCGAGATCGCCTTCCGTCCGGCGCGCGTGCTTTTGCAGGACTTCACCGGCGTGCCCGCCGTGGTCGACCTCGCCGCGATGCGCGAGGCGCTGGAAAAGCTTGGCGGCGATCCGCGGCTTATCAATCCGCTCTCGCCGGTCGACCTGGTGATCGACCACTCGGTGATGGTCGACTTCTTCGGCGACGCCAATTCCTTCGAGAAGAACGTCAAGACGGAGTTCGAGCGCAACGGCGAGCGCTATTCCTTCCTGCGCTGGGGCCAGACCGCGTTCGACAATTTCCGCGTCGTGCCGCCCGGCACCGGCATCTGCCACCAGGTGAACCTCGAATATCTGGCGCAGACCGTCTGGACCAAGAAGCTGAACGGCAAGACCGTCGCGTATCCCGACACGCTGGTCGGTACCGACAGCCATACGACGATGGTGAACGGTCTCTCGGTGCTGGGCTGGGGCGTCGGCGGCATCGAGGCCGAGGCGGCGATGCTCGGTCAGCCGCTCTCCATGCTGATTCCCGAAGTGGTCGGCATGCGCTTTTCCGGCCGACTGCGCGAGGGTGCGACTGCCACCGATCTGGTGCTGACGGTCACTCAGATGCTGCGCAAGAAGGGCGTGGTCGGGAAGTTCGTCGAGTTCTACGGACCCGGTCTCGACCACCTTTCGCTGGCCGACAAGGCGACCATCGCCAACATGGCGCCCGAGTACGGCGCCACTTGCGGCTTCTTCCCGATCGACGCAGAGACGCTGCGCTACCTTTCCTTCACCGGCCGTGAGGACGCTCAGGTAAAGCTGGTCGAGGCCTACGCGAAAGCGCAGGGCCTGTTCCGCGACTCCAAGACCCCCGAGCCAAGCTTTACCGAGTCGCTGGAGCTCGACATCGGCACGGTCGAGCCGTCGCTCGCCGGGCCGAAGCGCCCGCAGGATCGCGTCGCGCTCTCCGCGGTCTCCACGGCCGCCCAGGAGGTGATCGCGAAGGAGTCCGATCCGGCCAAGAGCGGCACGGTCAAGGGCGCCAACTACAAGCTGGCGCAAGGCGCGGTGGTGATCGCCGCCATCACGTCGTGCACCAACACCTCCAATCCCTCGGTGCTGGTCGCCGCCGGCCTGGTCGCCAAGAAGGCCAACGCCCGCGGTCTCAAGGTGAAGCCCTGGGTCAAGACCTCGCTGGCGCCCGGCTCCCAGGTCGTGACCGACTACTTGACCGCCGCCGGCCTGCAGCAGGAGCTCGATACGCTCGGATTCGACCTGGTCGGCTACGGCTGCACCACCTGCATCGGCAACTCCGGCCCGCTGCCGGAACCGATCGCCGACGCCGTCGACGACTCGGGGCTGTATGTCGCCGCGGTGCTGTCGGGCAATCGCAACTTCGAGGGCCGTGTCAATCCGCAGACCCGGCTCAACTATCTCGCCTCGCCGCCGCTGGTCGTGGCCTTCGCGCTCGCCGGCAACGTGACGCTCGACGTCGTCAACCAGCCGCTCGGCGAGGGTAGCGACGGCAAGCCGGTGTTTCTGAAGGACATCTGGCCGAGCAATCAGGAGATCCGCGAAGTCGTCGATAAAGTGGTGACGCCGGAGATGTTCCGGCGCCGCTACGGCAACGTCTTCGAGGGGCCGAAGCAGTGGCGCGAGATCGAGACTTCGGCGGGCATGACCTACGGCTGGGAGGACAGCAGCACTTACGTCCGCTATCCGCCCTTCTTCGAGGACATCACGCTGGAGCCGCAGCCCCTCCAGGACGTCAAGAGCGCGCGGGTGCTGGCGGTACTGGGCGATTCCATCACCACCGACCACATCTCGCCCGCCGGCTCGATCAAGAAGGAGAGCCCGGCCGGCGACTACCTGCTGGAGCATCAGGTGCGCCCGCTGGAGTTCAACTCCTATGGGGCGCGGCGCGGTAATCACGAGGTCATGATGCGTGGCACCTTTGCCAACATCCGCATCAAGAACGAGATGCTGCAGAACGTGGAAGGCGGCTTCACCCGTCATCTGCCGTCGGGCGACAAGATGCCGATCTACGACGCCGCGATGCGCTACAAGGAGGAAGGCGTGTCGCTGGTCATCGTTGGCGGCAAGGAGTATGGCACCGGCTCGTCGCGCGACTGGGCGGCCAAGGGCACGCGCCTGCTTGGCGTGCGTGCGGTGATCGTCGAGACCTTCGAGCGCATCCACCGCTCCAACCTGGTCGGCATGGGTGTGCTGCCGTTGCAGTTCCCGGCCGGCGTCGACCGCAAGTCCCTGAAGCTGACCGGCGAGGAGATCTTCGATATCGAGGGAATCTCCGGCGATATCAAGCCGCGCCAGCAGATCGTCTGCCGCATCCGTCGCCCGGACGGCAAGGTCGAAGAGCTGAAGCTGCTATGCAGGATCGATACCGCCGACGAGGTGGAGTACTACCGCCACGGCGGCATCCTTCATTACGTGCTGCGTAGCCTGAAACGCGGCGCGCGGTGATCGATCGGGTCGCGGGCACGGGCGCAGTCGAGAACGAGGTGCGCCTGTGCGGCGACTGACAGTCAGCCATAGGACGCTCTATCG
>JBOHKJ010000525.1:0-18570 GCA_050728975.1 Kiloniellales bacterium
ATCAGCTTGCCAGTTCCCATCCATGGCCGGCCCCTCCAACAGCCGACCTCCTATGAATCACCGAAGACTCCACTTGGGAATCCTCAAAATGCTCCCTTTGTTAAAAATCCGCCAAAGTAGTGCTAGATCGTAGACTCATAAGCTCGCAACCACAGACGTATTGAGGCGAGTTGGACCATAGCGAGGAAGTTGGCCGCGAGCTTGTCATAGCGGGTGGCGACGCGGCGGAAGTGCTTCAGCTTGGAGAAGAAGCGCTCGATGAGGTTGCGCTCGCGGTAGAGGCGCTTGCTGAAGCACGGCTTCCAGCGCCGGTTGCTTTTGGGCGGAATGTTGGGTTTGGCGCCCTGATCCTGGATCATCTCGCGGATGCAGTCGGCGTCATAGGCCTTGTCCGCCAGCACGATGGTGCGAGGGCGGAGGTGGTCGAGCAGCCTGTCGGCGATCTGCCCGTCGTGCGCCTGGCCCGCTGTCAGGCCGAGCCGGATCGGGAGTCCCTGCGCGTCGACGACGACGTGGATCTTGGTCGTGAGCCCGCCGCGGGATCGACCGAGACAGTGATCTGCACCCCCCTTTTTGCCGTCGCGGCCTGCTGGTGGGCGCGAACCGAGGTCCTGTCGATCATCTGGATGTCGCCGTCGTGCGCCGGTCGTCGACGCGCGGCACGCCTCGCGGCTTATTGGGCAGCAGCGGCTCGATCACGCGCCACTCGAAGTCGGTCAGGTCATATCGGCTCATGAAGAGCATGAATCAGAATCCGGCGCGATATGAAAGCCGCCGGTCGGCAAACGCCCATTAGCGGACGTTTGTCTGTCCGAAAGCTGCGCGATCAATCATCCGTGGTTTGACCGCTCATTGTCCGCCGCCGTGAAATGCGCGATTTGGTCAGAATGAGCCTTTCGGAACGCGGGACGGGCGGTGAGACGTGCGACATAGGCTCCGGTCGCGGGACGCTCACCGTGAGCGCGCACCTCCGAAACTCGCAGCACATCCGCCAT
This sequence comes from Kiloniellales bacterium, assembly GCA_050728975.1. GTDB lineage: Bacteria > Pseudomonadota > Alphaproteobacteria > Kiloniellales > JBOHKJ01 > JBOHKJ01. Next base: position 996 of record JBOHKJ010000525.1, read on the forward strand.
AATCAGGTCTGCCACGGTGAAGCGATCGGCAGCGAGCCAGTCACGTTCGCTCAGCACCGCCTCAAGTTGGGCAAGCCGCTTACCCATCCAGTCGGCCAGTCCATTTCCATTACCCTCTTGGCCAGACACTTTCAAAAACCACCAAGGGACTGTCACCATTTCAATCGAATTGAGGGCGGCAATAGCCCACTGAAGCGTTTCCGCCCCACCGGACGCATCACGCGGCATCAGCTTTTCACTTTTGCGCGCCAGATGCAGCAGGCCCGCTCCACTCTCAAAAATCTTGACATTGCCATCCGCTAGGAACGGAACCTGCCCGAACGGCTGGCTGTCGAGATGATTGGTCTCGCGATCCTCGAACGGGACAGTGCGCACATCATAGGCAAGGCTTGCTTCCTCCGCAGCCCATCGCAGACGTAGGTCGCGCACGAATCCGCGCGGGCCTGCGGGTACCCAGTCATAAGTCCAGATGGTCAGCTTCTCGGCCATAGCTAGCATCCCTCGACAGCTCGGTTTGTCAGCCTTCCGCTTCCCAACCACCGCAAGCGGCAGCTTATCCGCAGAAAAGCTGCCGTTCCGCTATCCAACAATCTCGGTCATTCCCGATTTATGGGTTCATGACCTAGCACTACTTTGGCGGTGGAATGCAAGGCGTGATGCCGCGTCCGGCGAGAGCCTCTCGGAATGCATCACTGTCATAGCCCTTGTCGGCAATGAGCGTCTCAGCGTCTGGCAGCATGGGATAGATCAGAGCCGCGCCCTTATGGTCGCTCATTTGTCCTTCTGTGAGAAGAAAGTTAACCGGCCGGCCGGCGCCGTCGCAAACCCGCATGCAGCTTGGAGTTCAGACCGCCTTTCGTGCGGCCGATGAGACGGGGGTGAATCCCCCTTTTGAGCAGACTGGCGGCCGTCCGATGCGCCTTGAGATGCGTGCTGTCGATCATCACGCGGTCGGGCGGGCCGCTCTCGGCCGCAAGGTTGGCGAAGATGCGGTCGAAGATGCCCATGCGGGACCAGCGAACGAACCGGCTGTAGAGCGTCTTGTGGGGGCCATAGACCGCGGGCGCATCCCGCCATCGCAGACCATTCCGGATTACATGGACTATCCCGCTGACCACACGCCGGCCGTCCGCGCGCGGAATGCCACGCGTCCGCGGGAAAAAGGGTGCAATGCGCTTAAGCTGAGCCTTTGTCAGCCAGAATTGATCAGACATCGGCAGGCCCTCCTGCCGCGCCTTGAATCATGATGTCACTTCAGATGGAATCTGAGTTTGCCAAGATCTGCTATGCGGACGAAACGGACACGGAACGGGATCGTCTTCAATCTCGGTGAGTTTGCCTTGACAGCTTGCCAGCCCCGCAGCCGATGATTTTCGCCAAGGAGAAGCCTCACGATGACCATCACCATTACCGCCTTTGAACGGTCACCCGATGGCGGCAAGGGACTGGCGCGTGATACGCGCGTTCGCTGGGCGCTTGAAGAAGTGGGCCAACCCTACGAGGTTCGCCTTGTTTCGTTCCGAGCGATGAAGGAACCCGCGCATCGGGCGCTTCATCCTTTCGGCCAGATTCCGACCTATGAGGAAGGCGATCTCGCCCTGTTCGAGACAGGGGCGATCGTGTTCCATATCGCCGAGCGCCATGCGGGCCTGTTGCCGGACGATGCCAATGGCCGGGCGCGCGCGATCACATGGATGTTTGCCGCGCTCAACACAGTGGAGCCGCCGATCCTTGAACGCGAAACCGCCAGGCTCCTGGAGGGCGACAAGACCTGGTATGAGGAGCGCCTGCCTCTGGTCGAGGATCGCGTCCGCGACCGGCTGGACCAACTTTCCGGCCGCCTGGGCGATGCCGACTGGCTCGACGATGCGTTCAGCGCGGGCGACCTGATGATGGTGTCGGTGCTGCTCAGGTTGAAATCATCGGGCATTCTGGACGAATATCCGAACCTGGCCGCCTATGTCGCCCGCGGCGAAGCGCGGCCCGCCTACAAGCGGGCTTTCGACGCTCAATTGGCGGTTTACACCGGCACGCCACCGACCGGGTGATCGAGGTCCGTCCTGGGCTCGAAGCCGTCATCCGGCTCAGCTTATAGGTCCTGACCCTAGACTATCGAGCGGCCGCGGCCGGACGAGGCGGGGCTGCCTCGCCCGGCCGGGTAGACAGGTGGAGTCCTCAGTAGCCGCTGGAGACCACCTGCCAGGCACCGTCGGGCATGTAGCAGGCGGTGCCATAGGCCTGCTCGCTGCGCCCGCCGACGACCACCGTCTGCTGGAACTCGCGGCAGTACTGGCCGCCGGAGCTGCGGCCTTCGCGAAGCGTGACGACATTGCCGGCAGCGTTCCCCTGGTTCCAGTAGATCGGCTGGCCAACCGGCGCCTGCGTGGCGTAGATCTGTGCCGATTCGTAGCTGCGCTGCTGCTGCTCGCTCAGCAGGTTGAGCACGCCGAGCGTGATTGCGGTAAACGCCAGCCACTGATAGGCGTCGTCGTCGCGACGATAGTGGCCATAGCCGTGGTAGCGGTGGCCGTAGGGCCGCATTACCACGACTTTCCTGTAGTGACGAACGTGGCGCGGATGCACGACGACATGCTTCTTGTAGTGACCGGCGCCGCGCATCTTGTGGTGCGCCTTGCCGTGGCGGTCGTGCCACCCGCCGTCGCGCCAGCTCCAGTCGTAACCGCGGTGATGCTTGCGGCGCCCGTCATCAGCGAGCGTCGGAGCGGTAAGGCTGCTGGTCAGAAAGGTAGCGGCGAGCACGGCCGCCAGGAGGCGCTTCGCCGACCGGCGCCACGGCGTGACACTACCTGCATTCATCTATGACTCTCCCGTTCGTTCCCCGTCCGCACCGCGACGCGGCAGCCTGCAACGTCCGGAGCGGGTCGTAGAGTGATTCGTGGGAGACAGGCAAATCCATCCCCGACCCGCCAGGATAGCCAGCCGCGGTATCTGTCAACCTACTGATTTCTATTGATATTCTCCGGCCGCAGGGCCGGCGGCGGCCGGCGTCAGAAGCCTTCCAGCACCGCCTTGCCGCGCATCCGCCCGCTTTCGACCAGGCGGTGCGCCTCGCGCAGGCTCTCGGCGCTCATCGGGCCGAGATTCTGGCTGATGGTGGTGCGCAGCTTGCCGGTCTCGACTAGCCCCGAGACCGCGTCGAGTAGCCTGTGCTGGGCCGCCATGTCGGCGGTCTGGAACAGCGAGCGGGTGAACATCAGCTCCCAGTGCAGAGAGATGCTCTTGCGCTTGAGGGACGAAACGTCCAGTGGCCCCTTGGGATCGTCGATGACGCCGAGCCTGCCCTGCGGCGCGATCATCTCGGCGTAAGAGGGGAAATGCCGGTCGGTCGCGGTGAGGCTGACCAGATAGTCGGCGCCGCCCGGCGCAATCGCCTGGAGCTGTTCCGCGAGCGGCTTGCTGTGATCGATGACGTGATGGGCGCCCATCTCGAGGGACCAGTCGCGGGTCTCGGCCCGCGAGGCCGTGGCGACGATGGTGAGGTCCGTGAGCTGGCGCGCGAGCTGGGTGGCGAGCGAGCCGACCCCGCCGGCACCGCCGACGATCAAGAGCGTACGGCCTTGGCCGGCTTCGCCTTGAGGGATGTCGAGACGGTCGAACAGCAGCTCCCAGGCGGTGATCGAGGTGAGCGGCAGCGCCGCCGCCTCGGCGAAGGTCAGGCTGTCGGGCTTGCGGCCGACGATCCGCTCGTCGACGACGTGCAACTCGGCGTTGGTGCCCTGGCGGTCGATGGCGCCGGCGTAGAAGACAGTATCGCCCGGCTTGAAGAGCGTCGCCTCGGGGCCGGTCTCGACCACGCTGCCGGCGGCATCCCAGCCGAGGACGAAGGGCTTATCGCGGGTGCCGGCGCGGCGCAGGCGCATCTTGGTGTCGACCGGATTGACCGAGACCGCCTCGACCTTCACCAGCAGGTCGCGCGGGCCCGGCTCCGGATCGGGCGCCTCGAAGGCGAACAGGCTGTTCTTGTCGGTTATCGGAAGGCTCTCGGCGTGGCCGACGGCTTTCATTATCGATTCCTCGTCTTCGGCTCAGTCGCGGCGCGCTTCGGCCGGCAGGAGCACCTGCACGACATCTTCGCAGTCGCGGGTGAAGCCGGGGCGTTTGCGCAGGTCGGCGACTATGCCCTGGATGCGGGCCAGAATCTCGACGTTGTCCTTGCCCGAGCGGCCGATGCGTCCCAGCGTGCAGGTCAAGGCGAGCGCAAGGGCCGGCGGCTGCGTCACCACGCGCAGCCGTCCGCCTTTACCGACGACGCGCCCGCTCGGAGGCTCGTAATCGGCCCAGCGACAGAAGCAGTCCCACAGATGATCGAGCGCGGCGAGCGCGGTAGAGGTGTCGTTGACCCCCGGCGAGAGCGCGCGCTCGCCGATCTCGCCCATGACTTCGAGCGGGAACAGCGGGTCGCCTTCCGGCGTGCGCAGCACGCCGATTCTGACGGCGCCCAGAAGCGTCCCGCGAGTCTGCTCGCTCAGCTCCGACTTCGACCAGACGTCCAGCAACGGCGAGCCGCGCGCAACGTAGAGCCCTTCGGTCGCCGCGGTGCGAAGCACCAGGTCGCTGCGCTCGGCTTCGTCAAACAGGCCTTCCAGATGAAGCAGTTGCACGTAGCCGGAATGGGCGGAGACGATTGCGGCCGGCTTGTCGTTCGGCGGATCCTCGCCGCGGTCCCTGTTTTCCGCGCCGGGCGGCGGGCGATCGAAGAAGTGCGCAATCGCGGCGAGACCGAGATCGCGCTGCTGCGCCAGCACCTGGGTAACCTGGATCCGCTGCGAGACGTGGTGGACCAGGCGGATGAAGTAAATGACGGCGAGCCCGGCGAAGGTCGCCGATATTACGGTTGCGACGAACACGGTGCCGGGAGCGCCGCTCACTTGGCTGAAGCCGATCAGCCCGACCAGGCCGAAGACGAAGCCTGTGATGAAGACGCCCAGCGCGTCCTGGATCGCCGGATCGCGCAGGATGCCCGGGATGGCGCGCGGCGTGATCTGGCCGGCGGCAACCGTCATGACCACGACGATCACCGAGAAAGAGACCGTGGTAACCGTCAGCATGGAGGTAGCCAGGAAACGAAGCAGCTCGCGCATCGCCTCGGCCTCGAAGCGCAGGAAGGCCGGGATCGCCGCTTCGTCGATCAGAGTGGAAAGGGCCAGCAATGGCAGGGCGACGAGCGCAGTCGCCAGAATCCAGATGACCGGCCGGAACCAGAGCTCCTGCTTGATGCTCCGATAGAAAGCGCGCAAGGCGGGCAGCAGTGAGTTGGGCATCGAGAGCGGATCGAAGTGAACGGAGACGAAGCGCGGCGCGGAGATGCGCCGAGAGGTGCCGCCACGAGGGTAGCGAGTTGCAGCCAAGTTACAAGTGGTGGCTCGCTGTGCTGTCGGGCGTCTTCTGCTAAAGTGGTTGCCACTCGGCGCAAGGGCGGGATGGAGGCGGGGAGGGATGCGAGAAGGATGAAGACTGCTGTGACAACGATTCTTGCCGCCGCTCTGCTGGTTTTGGCAGCCCCGATCGGGCTACGCGCCCAGACTCCGGTCGATACCGCGCTGGTGCTGGCGGTCGACGCCTCGGGCAGCATCTCGCCGGCCGAGTTCAAGCTGCAGAAGGAGGGGATAGCCACCGCGATCACCAACCAGCGGGTGCTGGAGGTGGTGCTCGGCGGCTATCTCGGCAAGCTCGCGGTGGCCTATGTCGAATGGGGCGCGCCGGACGGTGCGCAAACAATGGTGCCCTGGACGATCGTCGAGGACGTGGCCTCGGCCCAGGCCTTCGCCGATGCTGTGATCGCGGCCCCGCGCTCGATCCAGAGCTACAACGCGATCGGCGACGCGATCGTCGAGGGGATGCGATTGCTGGACGACTGTCCCTGCGATGCGACTCGTAAAGTCATCGACATCTCCGGCGACAACCCCGATATGCGCAGCCGCGTCCCGGCGCTGGTTTCGCGGCGCGCAGCCGCCGACCTCGGCATCACCATCAATGCGCTCGCCATCCTTCAGGACGACCGGCTCGGGCCCGGCGGCCAGCCCTGGCTGGTCGAGACCTACGAAGGGACGGTGATCGCCGGGCCGGGCGCCTTCGTGATCGCTGCCGACAGCCGCGCCGACTTTGCCCGCGCTCTGCTGCAGAAGATGATTCTGGAGATTGCCGGCACGCCGCCGGAGACGGCGCAGCAGGCGGAGCGACCCACACAGTAGCCTCGCGCAATAGCCTAGCGCAGACATCCGGAGAGAGCGGAAATGGAGAAGGCGCTGCCCGCCAAGGCGCGGGCGGTCATCGTCGGCGGCGGGGTGGTCGGCTGCTCGGTCGCCTACCACCTGGCGCAGCTCGGCTGGACCGACGTGGTGCTGCTGGAGAGGAAACAGCTCACCTGCGGCACCACCTGGCATGCCGCAGGCCTGATCGCACAGCTGCGTGCGACCCACACGATGACCAGGCTCGCCAGGTACACCCAAGAGCTCTACGGGCGGCTGGAGGCCGAAACCGGAATCGCCACCGGCCTGAAGCGCAACGGCTCGATGACGGTGGCACTCACGCAAGAGCGCATGGAAGAGCTGCGGCGCGGGCGCTCGATGGCGCGCGCCTTCGAGGTGGAGGTGGAGGAAATCGGCCGCGAGGAGATCGCGCGGCTCAATCCGCATCTCAATCTCGCCGGCGTAGTGGGCGGGCTGTTCTTGCCCAAGGACGGCCAGGGCGACCCGGCCAACATCGCCTTGGCATTGGCAAAGGGCGCGCGGCAGCGCGGCGTGGCGATCTTCGAAGGCGTAAGAGTGACCGCGATCCGCCAGCGCGTCGGCCGCGTCGCTGCCGTGGGGACCGACCAGGGTGAGATCGAGGCGGAGTACGTCGTCAATTGCTGCGGGCTTTGGGGACGCGAGGTCGGAAAGATGGCCGGCGTCTCGGTACCGCTGCAGGCCTGCGAGCATTTCTATCTCGTGACCGAGCCGATTGCCGAGCTGCCGCGCGACCTGCCGGTGCTGCGGGTGCCGGACGAGGCGACCTACTACAAGGAGGACGCCGGCAAGCTGTTGCTCGGCTGCTTCGAGCTGAAGGCCAAGCCTTGGGGCCTCGAAGGCATTCCCGAAGACTTCGCCTTCGATCAGCTGCCGGAGGACTTCGACCACTTCCAGCCGATCCTGGAGGCGGCGATCCGCCGCATTCCGCTGCTCGAGAGCGCCGGCGTCCATACGCTCTTCAACGGGCCCGAGAGCTTCACGCCCGACGACCGCTACCTGCTCGGCGAGGCGCCGGAGCTGCGAAACTTCTTCGTCGCGGCGGGCTTCAACTCGGTCGGCATCCAGTCGGCGGGCGGTGTCGGCAAGGCGCTCGCCGAATGGATGGTGGCCGGCGAGCCGACGATGGACCTGGGCGACGTCGACATCCGGCGCATGCAGCCATTCCAGAGCAACAGGCGCTATCTGGCGGCGCGGGTGACCGAGACCCTGGGCCTGCTCTATGCCGACCACTTTCCCTATCGGCAGTTCGCCAGCGCGCGCAATCAGCGCCTCTCGCCGCTCCATGAGCGCCTCGCCGCGCGCGGCGCCTGCTTCGGCGAAGCGGCGGGCTGGGAGCGCGCCAACTGGTTCGTTCCGATGGGCGAGCTGGCGCGGGGCGTCAAAGCCGAATACCGCTACTCCTGGAAGCGCCAGAACTGGTTCGAATACGCAGCGGCGGAGCACAAGGCGGTGCGCGAAGGCGTCGGCCTCTTCGACCTTTCCTCCTTTGCCAAGATTCGCGTCGAGGGCCGCGACGCCGAGGCGGTGCTGCAGCGCATCTCGGCCAACGATATCGCGGTCGAGCCGGGTCGGATCGTCTACACCCAGTGGCTGAACCGCCACGGCGGGATCGAGGCGGACTTGACCGTGACGCGGCTTGGCGAAACCTCGTATCTGGTCGTCACCTCGGCGGCCCAGGCGGTTCGCGACCTCGCCTGGCTGAATCGCAACCGGCCGGAGGGCGCGGACTGCGTCGCGGTCGAGGTGACGAGCGCCGAGGCTTGCCTTGCGGTGATGGGCCCCGCGGCGCGCGAATTCTTGCAGCCGCTCACCTCCAGCGACTTGTCCAGCGAAAGCTTTCCGTTCGGCACCGCGCAGGAGATCGAGATCGGCTTCGTGCGACCGCGCGCGCACCGCATCTCCTATGTCGGCGAGCTGGGCTGGGAGCTTTACGTCCCGCGCGAGATGGCGGGCTATCTTTTCGACCGCCTGTCCGACGCCGGGGCGGGACAGGGCCTGCGCCTCTGCGGCCTCCACGCGCTCGACTCCTGCCGTATCGAGAAGGCCTTCCGCCATATGGGCCACGACATCGGCGACCAGGATCACGTGCTGGAGGCCGGCTTGGGGTTCGCGGTCAAGCTCGACAAGCCGCGTGGCAGGCTCGGCGACTTCCTCGGCCGCGACGCGGTGCTGAGAAAGCGGGAGCAGGGCCTGACGCGGCGCCTGCTGCAGTTCAAGCTGGAGGACCCCGAGCCGCTGCTCTATCGCAACGAGCCGATCTGGCGCGACGGCAGGCTGGTCGGCACGATCGCGTCTGGCGCCTACGGTCATCACCTGGGCGGCGCCGTGGGGCTGGGCTATGTGCCCTGCGCGCCCGGCGAAAATTCCGATGCGCTGCTGGCCTCGGCCTACGCGATCGAAGTTGCCGGGGCCCGTATTCCGGCCTGCGCCAGCCTCGAGCCGCTCTACGACCCCGCCGGCGCCCGGCTCAAGGCCTGAAGCCCCAAGGCCTGAAGCCCCGACTTTCCGGCCGGCCTTACGTCGCCGGGGAAAGTTGGCCTATTCTCTGGGCTTCAAGCCAAGGAGCCAGAAACCCATCATGACCGCCCAATCCGCCATCGCCGAGCTGGCGATCAATCCCCGCCCCAACTCGCTGGAAGCCCACTGGATGCCGTTCTCCGGCAACCGGGATTTCAAGGAGAGCCCTCGACTCATCGTGAAGTCGGAGGGGATGCACTGCTGGGACCACAAGGGCGGCAAGATCCTCGACGGCTCCTCGGGCCTGTTCTGCGTCGCCGCCGGCCATGGGCGCAAGGAGATCGCCGAGGCGGTCTATCGCCAGATGACCGAGAACGACTACGCCGCGCCCTTCCAGCTCGGCCATCCTGGCTCCTTCGCGCTGGCGCAGAAGGTGGCGAACATCCTGCCTGACGACCTCAATCACGTCTTCTTCACCAACAGCGGCTCGGAATCGATCGACACCGCGCTCAAGATTGCCATGGCCTATCACCGCGCCAAGGGCGAGGGGCAGCGCCTGCGCTTCGTCTCGCGCGAGCGCGCTTACCACGGTGTCAACATCGGCGGCGTCTCGCTCTCGGGTCTGATGAAGAACCGCGAAGCCTTTCCGGTCACCATGCCGAACGTCGCCTTCCTGCGCCACACCTGGCTCGACGAGTGCCGCTTCAAGAAGGACCAGCCGGACAAGGGCGCGGAGCTGGCGAACGACCTGCAGCGCATCGTCGACAACTTCGGCGGCGGCAGCATCGCCGCGGTCTTCGTCGAGCCGGTCGCCGGCTCGACCGGCGTGCTGGTGCCGCCCAAGGGATATCTCGAGCGGCTGCGCGAGATCTGCGACAGGCATGGCATCCTGCTGGTCTTCGACGAGGTGATCTGCGGCTTCGGGCGCCTCGGCGCGCCGTTCGGCGCCCAGGCCTTCGGCGTTACGCCCGACATCATGACCATGGCCAAGGCGCTCACCAACGGTGCGATCCCGATGGGCGCGGTCGGCGTCAAGGACGAGATCTACGAGACCGTCGTCGGCTCGGGCGGGCCGAACGCCATCGAGTTCTTCCACGGCTACACCTATTCGGCGCACCCAGCGGCTTGTGCAGCCGGCCTCGCGACCCAGGAGATCTACGAGCGCGAGGGCCTGTTCGAGCGCGCGCGAGAGCTGGCGCCCTATTTCCTCGAGGCGGTCTGGAGCCTCCAGGACCATCCGCTGGTCTACGACATTCGCGGCTACGGCCTGCTCGCGGCGGTCGAGCTAAAGAGCGACGGCGCCCCCGGCCGGCGCGGTGCGCAGCTGCAAAAGGACCTGTTCTGGAGCGGTCTCCATGTCAAGTTCACCGGCGACAGCGGCATCATTGCGCCACCGCTCATCGCCGAGAACAGCCACATCGACCAGATCGTGGACATCTTCCGCACGGCCTTGGTCAAGACGGCCAGGCACTAGACCTGGCGCGAGAAATGCGGCGGGCGCGGCTCGATCGAGGGCCGCGGCCCGTTGTCTTTTCTACCCCAGCTTCACCATGACGTGGCGGACGACCGTGTAGTCTTCCAGCGCGTACATCGAGAGATCCTTGCCGTAGCCCGACTGCTTCAGGCCGCCGTGCGGCATCTCGTTGATGAGCGCGAAGTGGCAGTTGATCCAGGTGCAGCCGTACTGTAGGCGCGCCGCGGTCGCCATCGCGCGGCCGACGTCGCTGGTCCAGACCGAGGAGGCGAGGCCGTAGTCGGAATCGTTGGCCCAGGAAACCGCCTCGTCGACGTCCTTGAAGCGCGTGACGGACACAACCGGGCCGAAGACCTCGCGACGCACGATCTCGTCGTCCTGGCGGGCCCCGGCGACCACGGTCGGCTGATAGAAGAAGCCCTTGCCGTTGGCGGGCTTGCCGCCGGTCGCGATCTCGATGTGCTTCAGCTCGGCGGCGCGCTGGACGAAGCTCGCCACGCGGTCGCGCTGGCGCTTGGAGATGAGCGGCCCGATCTCGTTCTTGCTGTCGTCCTTCTGGGCGAACCTGATCGAAGAGGCAGCCGAGGCCAGCTCGCCCACCAGCTTGTCGTAAATCTTCTTGCCGGCGTAGATGCGACAGGCGGCGGTGCAGTCCTGGCCGGCGTTGTAGAAGGAAAAGGCGCGCAGGCCCGCGACGACGGATTCGAGGTCGGCATCGTCGAAGACGACGACCGGCGCCTTGCCGCCCAGTTCAAGATGCGTGCGCTTCACCGACTTGGCGGCCGCGGTAAGCACCTTCTTGCCGGTGGCGACGTCGCCGGTCAGCGAGATCATCGACACCTTGGGGTGGTTGATGAGCGCGTTGCCGACCGTCTCGCCGCGTCCGACCACGACATTGAGGACGCCCTCGGGCAGGATTCCGGCGGCTACTTTGGCGAGCTCGAGCGTCGTCAGCGGCGTCTGCTCGGAGGGCTTCAGCACCACGCAGTTGCCGCCGGCGAGCGCCGGGGCGATCTTCCAGGCCGCCATCATCAGCGGATAGTTCCAGGGCGCAATCGAGGCGACGATGCCGATGGGATCGCGGCGGACCATCGAGGTGTATCCCTTGAGGTACTCGCCGGCCGCCATCGCCGGGACCGTGCGCGCCGCGCCGGCAAAGAAGCGCAGCATGTCGACGACCGCCGGAATCTCGTCGGCCAGCACCGCGTGGTAGGGCTTGCCGCAGTTGAGCGCTTCCAATCGGGCGAAGCTCTCGGCCTTGCTTTCGATCGCCTCGGCGAGCTTCAGCAGGTGGCTGGCGCGCTCGCCGGGCGTCGTGCGCGACCAGGCACCGTAGGCCGCTTCGGCGGCCTTGACCGCGGCGTCGATCTGCTCGGCGGAGGCCTCGGGCAGGTCGAGGATGGTCTCCTCCGTCTTGGGGTTGAGAATCTTCTCCTCGGTTTCCGTTCCGGCGGCGAACCTGCCGCCTATCAACATCTTGGTTTGCATGCTTCCCATGTCTCGACCTCCTTGGGTCTCGTTGGCGCGGGCGAGCCGTTCTCGGCGACGGCAAGGAAATACTGCAGCTGGCGCAGCGTGAAGGCCAAGGAGACGCCCCGGTGAGGACCGACCGGGCCCAAGTCTGCCGATCCCGGCCGGGAACCGGAAGCCCGGAACGGACGGCGGGGCCCCCTGACCGTGGAATCTTTTTTCTCCCTTGACGTCTGCAGTTGTGCACCCGACGTGCAAAGAGTCAGGTCCGGCAAGCGAAAGGAGAAGGTCGATGTGTGATTATTCACTCGAGGCCTATCGGACGCGCCCGGCCGTCAAGGGCGAACGCTATGTGCTGGAGCGCTTTCGGAGTGGATCCATGGGATTTGCGACGACAGCGGGTTGCGGCACAGCGGTCTGCATACCAGCGGACACGCGCCTTCGGCTTGAAGGTATCTCTGCAGGCCTTCAGCAAAGACACGGAGTCGGCGCCGTCCAGGAAGCCGCAATGACGCGTAGCGACTCGGGTTGGTATCGGGATGGCGTCGTCTTTCCGAACGGTCAGGAGGTCATCCTCCAGAACCTCAATCCGGGCGTCACGGCTATCGTGCTTGCTCTGGTCGGCGACGATATGGCGACCGAGCGGAGCAAGGCGACGGAGTTGGAGCGCATCGAGCTCTGAGCTCCACGGCGTTATGCGATCGAGTAGGTCGGTCGCATAGCTGGTTGGATGGATTTGAACAAGGGCGCGCGGCTTGATCGCCGCGACGGCATCGGGAGCGCTGTGCGATCGAGATTTCGGCGGTGCACCGCAGCCGGGCGTCCAGCGACAAAGGCCCCGCTCTAAGGCGAGCGGGGCCTTTCGGTGCCGAATGCGAATCGGCGCGACGCTTTACTTCGGCAGCCGGTCTTCGACGCCCTCGACGTACCAATCCATGGTCAGCAGCAGCTCGTCGCTCGCCGTCTGGCCGGCCTCGATGCGCACCTTGCCTTGCTGGTCCTCGATCGGGCCGGTGAAGGGATGCAGCGCGCCCGACTTTATCTTCGCTTCGGTCGCGGCGGCGAGCTTCGCCACCTCGTCGGGCATGTTGGTGTAGGGCGCCATGGTGACCATGCCGCTGGCGAAGCCGCCCCAGACGTCGCCCGACTCCCAGGTCCCGTCGAGCACCGCCTTGGCGCGTGCTACGTAGTAGTCCCCCCAAGTATCGACGATCGCCGTGAGCTGTGCCTTGGGTGCGAACTTGATCATGTCGGAGGCTTGGCCCACGCCATAGACGCCGCGCGATTCCGCGACCTGGAGCGGCGCCGGGGAGTCGGTGTGCTGCAGCATGATGTCCGCGCCCTGGTCGATCAGCGCCTTGGCGGCGTCGCCCTCTTTTCCGGGATCGTACCAGGTGTTGGCCCAGACTACCTTGACGGTTGCCTCGGGATTGACCGAACGCAGCCCCAGCGTGAAGGAATTGATGCCGCGCACCACCTCCGGGATGGGGAACGAGCCGACGTAGCCGATGATGTTGGATTTTGTCATCTTGCCGGCGATCACGCCGGCGACGTAGCGGCCTTCATAGAAACGCGCCGCGTAGGTGGCCAAGTTGTCGGACCGCTTGTAGCCGGTCGCGTGCTCGAACTTCACCTTGGGGAACTGGCTTGCGACCTTGGCGGTCGGATTCATGTAGCCGAAGGAGGTGGTGAATATCAGCTCGTGGCCGCTGGCGGCGAGCTGGCGGATCACCCGCTCGGCATCCGCGCCTTCCTTGACGCTCTCGACGTAGCTGGTGGTCGCCTTGCCGGCCAGCTCGCGCTCGATGGCGAGGCGTCCCTGGTCGTGGCGATAGCTCCAGCCGTGGTCGCCGATCGGCCCGACGTAGATGAAGCCGACCTTCAGCTGCTCGGCTTGGGCGCCGCCGGCAGCCCCGGCGAGGCCCAGGACGGTAGCCGCCGTCAATGTGAGAAAAACTCTCCGAATCATTATCTTGTCTCCCAGATTTGATTTTGTGGTTTGAACCATTCAGGCGGCGGGATGGAACTGCTTGCCGAGCGATGCCGGCGCGTTGAGGCGGATCCGGGTGCGGTCCCTGGAGATCAGGACCAACACCAGGATGGTGGCAAGATACGGCAAGACCGACAGCAATTGCGAGGGGAGAGCGACCCCCGCACCCTGTGCATGAAGCTGTAAAATGGTGATACCTCCGAACAGGTAGGCGCCCAGCAGCAGGCGCCAGGGCCGCCAGGTGGCGAAGACCACCAGGGCGAGCGCGATCCAGCCGCGCCCTGCCGTCATGTTCTCGGCCCACATGGTGGTGTAGGAGAGCGACATGAAGGCGCCGGCCAGTCCGCACATCGCACCGCCGAAGAGCGTCGCCGCATAGCGCAAGCCGATCACGCTGTAGCCGAGCGAATGGGCGGCCTCGTGAGATTCGCCCACCGCGCACAGGATCAGGCCGCTGCGGCTCTTCTTCAGGAACCAGGCGACCGCGCCGAGGATCAGGAACGAGAGATAGACCAGCGCGTCGTGCTGGAACAATACCGGGCCGAGCAGCGGAATCTCCGACAGCACCGGCATCGCGAGCTTGGGCAGCGGCGGAAGCGCAAAGCCGACGAAGCCGGCGCCAAGCAGTGCCGAGAGGCCGGTGCCGAATATGGTCAACGCCAGCCCGGTCGCCACCTGGTTGGCGAGGAAGGTGAGTGTCAACACCGCGAAGATCAGTGCCATCGCCATGCCGCCGACCGCCGCGGCGCCGAGGCCCAGCAGGTGACTGCCGCTCGCCGCGGTCGCGGCGAAGCCAACGATTGCACCGACCAGCATCATGCCCTCGACGCCGAGGTTCAGCACGCCTGCCTTCTCGGTCACCAGCTCGCCGGTTGCCGCCAGCAGCAAGGGGGTGGAGGCGCCGACGATGGTCAGCAGCACCGGCACCAGCCAGGCGGGGTCGGCGCTCACGCGCCGGCCCCGCTGCCGCGCGCCCGCCAGCGGCGCGGGCGATAGAGGATCAGAAGGTCGCAGGCCAGGAGATAGAACAGCAAGATGCCCTGGAAGATCCCGGTGACCGCAGCCGGGAGGCCGATCTCGATCTGAGCCAGCTCGCCGCCGAGGAAGGTGAGTGCCATCAAGATCGCCGCCAGTAGCACGCCCACCGGATGGAGCCGCCCGAGGAATGCTACGATGATCGCGGTGAAGCCGTAGCCGGGCGAGATCGAGGGCACGATCTGGCCGATCGGTCCGGCGACCTCGAACAGGCCAGCGAGGCCCGCAAGACCGCCGCTTATCAGCAGCACCAGCCAAATCAGGCGCCGCTCCTTGAAGCCCGCGTAACGCGCCGCGCGCGGCGCTTCGCCGACCACCCTCAGCTGGAAGCCGACCAGCGACTTGGCCAGCAGCAGCCAGGCTCCGGCCACCGCGACCAGCGCCAGCGGTGCGGCCAGATTGAGCCGTGTCCCTTCGACCAGGATAGGTAGCGTCGCCGCCTCGTGAAACAGGCGCGTCTCAGGGAAGTTGAAGCCCTCGGGGCTGCGCCAGGGGCCATGGACCAGATAGCTGAGCAGCAGCTGCGCAACGTAGGTCAGCATCAGGCTTGTCAAAATCTCGTTGGCGTTGAAGCGGGTCTTGAGCCAGGCCGGGATGGCGGCCCAGGCCATGCCGCCGAGCGCGCCGGCCAGCATCATCGCCGGCAGGAGGAGAACGCTGTCGGCGCCATAGAAGGCGAGCGCCAGACCGCCACCGGACAGAGCCCCGAGGGTGAACTGTCCCTCGGCGCCGATGTTCCAGACGTTGGCGCGGAAGCCGAGCGCCAGCCCCACACCGATCAGCGCCAGCGGTGCGGCCTTGATCGCGAGCTCCGCCCAGCCGTAGCCGCTGTCGAGCGGGCGGATGAAGAAGGTGTAAAGCGCGGCCAACGGGTCTGTGCCGAGCGCGGCGAAAATCGCGGTGCCGGTCAGCAGCGTGAGCGCGACGGCGAGCAGTGGCGAGAGCCAGGTCCAGACCCTGGAGCGCGCGCCGCGCGGCTCGAGCCTAAGCGGCATCGCTGTTTCCTGCGGCGCCGCCCATCAGGAGGCCGAGCTCCTCGACCGTGATGTCGGCGGTCGGGCGCGCCGCCGACAGGCGGCCGTGAAACATGACGGCGACCCGATCCGCCAGCGCCAGGATCTCGTCGAGATCCTGGGAGATGATCACGACCGCGGCGCCTTCGCTCGCCAGCGTTTTCAGGGCCTGATGGATCGCGGCGGCGGCGGCGGCGTCGACACCCCAGGTCGGCTGTGCCACCACGAGCACCGCAGGGTTCTGAAGGATCTCGCGGCCGACGGCGAACTTCTGCAGGTTGCCGCCGGAGAGCGCGCGTGCCTCGGCGTCGGGGCCGGAGGTGCGGACGTCGAAGCGGCCGATCACCGCCTTGGCGAAGTCGCGCGCCTTGCCGCGCCGGATCCAGCCGCGCTCGACCAGCGACAGGCGGCGGTGCGCCGTGAGGAAGGCGTTGTCGATCAGCGAGAAGCCGGTGACGAGGCCATGGCCGAGGCGCTCTTCAGGCACGAAGGCCGCACCCAGGCGCCGTCGCTGCGCCGGACCGAACGTGCCCACCGGCTGCTCGTCGATCGCCACCGCCGCCGGGTCCGCGCTCGGCAGCTCGCCGCTCAAGGCGGCGATCAATTCGTTCTGGCCATTGCCGGCAACACCGGCGATGCCGAGGATCTCGCCGCCGGCGACCGAGAAGGACACCTCCTTGAGGGGCGTGCCGAACGCGCTGTCCGGTGCGACCGAGAGCTTGCGCACCTTAAGGCGGGCCGGCATTACCGGTGGCACCACGCGGGAGCGGGCGGCCTCGAGCGCGCCGCCGACCGTCAACTCGGCCAGTCGCCGCACGGTCTCCTGGCGCGGATCGCAATCGGCCACCACTCGGCCGGCGCGTAGGATGGTTGCGCGCTGGCAGAGCGCGCGGATCTCCTCCAGCCTATGGCTGATGTAAAGGATCGCCGTGCCCTCGGCGGCGAGGCGGCGCAGGGTGACGAAAAGCTTGTCGCTTTCCTGCGGCGTCAGCACCGAGGTCGGCTCGTCCATGATCAAGAGGCGGCAGTCCTGCAGCAGGCAGCGCACGACCTCGACGCGCTGGCGCTCGCCGACCGAGAGATCGTAGACGCTGCGTGCGGGATCGAGCGGCAGACCGTAGGCGCGCGACACCTCGGCGATGCGTGCTCCAAGGTCGCGCCGCTGCGCCGGCTCGCTTAGGCCGAGCGCAATGTTCTCGGCAACGGTCAGCGCCTCGAAGAGGGTGAAGTGTTGGAACACCATGCCGATGCCGAGCCGGCGCGCTTCGGCCGGGCTGGCGATGGCAATGGCTTCGCCGTTCCAGAAGATCCGGCCGGCATCGGCGGCGAGCAGGCCATAGATGATCTTGACCAGCGTCGACTTGCCGGCGCCGTTCTCACCGAGCAGCGCATGAATCTCGCCGGCCGTGACCTCGAGATCGATCCGGTCGTTGGCCAGGCAACCGGGAAAGCGCTTGACGATCCCCTCGAGGCGCAGCAGCGGCACCGGGCCGGCGCGCTCCGACGGCGCCGATCCGCCCGGCGTCCTGGCCGCGTCCTCCATCCTTGCCCGATCCCCTCCCATCCCGGCTTGCGCGCTGGCACTTTTCAAGCGCACCGGGCGCGCGTCAAGCGCCAAGCAGCCGACTGTCGGGTCGCGGGCGCGCGTGGTAGCTAAAGAGCGCAACCCATTCGAGGTAAGGATCCGTGCCTTGAGCGAAAATCGTTGCGACGTCCTGGTGATCGGAGCGGGCATCGCCGGCGCTTCCGCGGCCTTCGAGCTGGCGACCCAGGGGACGGTCGTGGTGCTGGAGCGCGAGACCTCCACCGGCTATCACACCACCGGGCGCTCAGCGGCCATGTTTCTCGAGACCTACGGCCCGGTTTCGGTCCAGCGCCTGACCAA
>JBOHKJ010000526.1:0-4225 GCA_050728975.1 Kiloniellales bacterium
GCGTACTGGGTGGCGCCGAACAGCACCTCGCGCTGCTTCTCGTCCATCGGCCCCTGACGCCGGCGGTCGGCGAGAACCTCGACCGCACGCTGCACCGCAGGCCGCTCGGCGATCTGGTCGAACCAGCGGCGGAAGCTCTTGAAGGGCTCGCTATTCACGCCCTGGCGCTCGGGAAAGCGCATCCACGGCCAGGCCGCCATGTCGGCGATCGAATAGTCGTCGCCGCCGAGGTAGCGCGACTCGCCGAGCCGCTTGTCGGCCACGCCGTAGAGCCGCGTCGCCTCGTTCTTGTAGCGCTCCATGGCGTAAGGGATCTTCTCCGGCGCGTACTGCAGGAAATGGTGCGCCTGGCCCAGCATCGGCCCGATCCCGCCCATCTGCCACATCAGCCACTGCAGCACCGTGTAGCGCCGGCGCGGCTCCGCAGGCAGGAACTTGCCGCTCTTCTCGGCGAGATAGATCAGGATCGCCCCGCTCTCGAACAGCGACAGCGGCTTGCCGTCGGGACCTTCCGGATCGACCAGCGCCGGCATCTTGTTGTTGGGGCTGATCTTGAGGAAGGCCGGATCGAACTGGTCGCCCTGGCCGATGTCGATGGCATGCACCTTGTAGGGCAGCCCGGTCTCCTCCAGCATGATGTGAATCTTGTGCCCGTTGGGCGTCGGCCAGGTATAGAGGTCGAGGGTCATGGGGGCAGGGTTCCGTTCTATGTGGTTTCCTGGTCCGGCGGGCCGGGTCGAAAGCCTGCCGGGCGCCTGGCTTGGGCGCAAGGGGCGAGAGCGCAAGGGAACCTTGCGCAGGTGGCTTGGCGCGCCTAGCAAAGAGGCTGACTCGAAAGCGCGAGTCGACTGACGACTATGTGAGGACCGCGGCACCCATGGACAAGTCCCGCGCCCCGCTCGGCTATAGCGAATACCTGCAGCTCGACCGCCTGCTCTCGGCTCAAAGACGCATGAGCGAGGCCGCCGGCCAGCCGGCCCACGACGAGCTGCTGTTCATCGTCGTCCATCAGGCTTACGAGCTCTGGTTCAAGCTGATCCTCTTCGAGCTGGCGCGAATCGAGCGCATCTTCGCCGGCCCGGTCGCCGACGAGCGCGACATCGGCCGCGCGGTGCAGGGGCTCACCCGCGTGGTCGAGGTGCAGAAGCTGCTGATCCAGCAGATCGAGGTGCTGGAGACCATGACACCGCTCGACTTCCTCGACTTCCGCGACCTCTTGATTCCGGCCTCGGGCTTCCAGAGCCTGCAGTTCCGCCTGATCGAGACCCGCCTCGGCTTGCGGCGCGCCGAGCGCAGCACCCTCGCCGGTAAACACTTCGATGCCTTGCTGCCCGAGACCGACCGCCGGCAGCTTAAAGAGACCGAGGCTGCGCCCAGCCTCCACGACCTGGTCGAGCGCTGGCTGGCGCGCACGCCCTTCGTAGCGCTGCCCGATTACTCCTTCCGCGACGCCTATCGACAGGCCGTGGTCGAAGCCTTGGAGGCCGACGTCGCCCACCTGCGCGCCCGGCCCGGTGCCGCGAGCAAGGGCGGCAAGGCGGAGCTCGGCGCGCTGGAAGCAGCGCGCGCGCGTTTCGATGCGCTGTTCGAGCCGGAGCGCTACGCGGCGCTCAAGAAAGAAGGTCAATGGCGCATGGCGGCCGAGGCGCTCCAGGCCGCGCTCTTCATCACGCTCTACCGCGACGAGCCGGTGGCGCAGCAGCCCTTCGCGCTGCTGCGCCTCCTGATGGACGTCGACGAGAAGCTGACCGCCTGGCGCACCCGCCATGCGCTGATGGTCCAGCGCATGATCGGCCGCAAGGTCGGCACCGGCGGCTCGGCCGGCTACGACTATCTGCAGGCGACCGTCGAGCGCCACCGCATCTTCGGCGATCTCTTCGCGCTCTCGACCTATCTCATTCCGCGCTCCAAGCTGCCGCCGCTTCCGCCCAAGGTTCGGCGCGCCATGGGCTACAGCTACGGCCAGCCCAGGGAATGAGCTGGAAGCCGCACTTCCGCCGCTTCCTCGAGGCCGATCCGGCGCGCCTCCACTTCGCCGCCCACAGCCATCACTACTGGCCCGACGTCGCCTTCGAGGCCCAGCAGGCCTGCTGGAACGACGCCGCGCGGCTGGCCGACGGCAAGTGGGATAAGATCTTCGGCGAAGTGATTCCGGAAACGCAGCGCCGAGTCGCGCGCATCCTGAAGCTCCCCGATCCCACGACGCTCGCCTTCGGGCCCAACACCCATTCGTTTCTTCTGCGGCTGCTGTCCTGTTTGCCGCAGGAGCGGCCGATCGCCGTGCTCGCCAGCGACGGCGAGTTCCACTCCCTCACCCGCCAGATGAAGCGGCTGGAGGAGGCCGGCCGTGCCCGCGTCTCCTGGATTCCCACCGAGCCTTTCGCGACCTTCGAAGCGCGCTTCAAGGAAGCGGCCGTGCAGGGCCGCCACGATCTGGTCTACGTCAGTCAGGTTTTCTTCAACTCCGGCTTCGCGCTCGCCGATCTGCCGGGTCTGGTCGCCACCGTGCCGCACCGCGAGACGCTGATTGCCGTCGACGGCTATCATGCTTTCATGGCGCGGCCGTTGGATATTGCGGCTGTCGCCGATCGCGCCTTCTATCTCGCCGGCGGCTACAAGTACGCCATGGCGGGCGAAGGCTGCTGCTTCATCCATTGCCCGCCGGGCTATGGCGCGCGCCCGCTCGACAGCGGCTGGTTCGCCGGCTTCGGCGCGCTCGCCGCGCCACCGGGCGACGGGTTGGGTTACGCCGACGACGGCTCGCGCTTCCTCGGCGCCACCTTCGATCCGGTCGGGCTCTATCGCCTCAACGCCGTGCTTTCCTGGCAGGAAGAGCACTGCCCGATCGATGAGATCGCCGACCATGCTGTGATGCTGCAGGAGCTGTTCCTGGAGCGGCTGGCGGACCTCGGCCGCCCGCGCCTCACCCTCGACCATCTCCTCAGCCCGCGCGATCCGGCGCGGCGCGGCAACTTCCTCGCGTTCCGCACGCCAGAGGCCGGGCCGATCCACAAGACCCTGCTGAGCGAGAACATCGTCACCGATCACCGGGGCGACGTCCTGCGCTTCGGCTTCGGAGTCTACCAGGACGAGGAGGACGTGCGACGGCTGGTGGCCGCGCTGGGGTGCGTGCTGGCGTAAGCTACCGCGGCCGTCTCGACAGCAACGCGCTGTCGTGTGAGACCGCGAGTGCGACACGCCGGCCCTAGATCCCCAGCCGCTTCAGGGCCGCGCCGACCGCTGCGCGCGTTCGCTCGTCGCGGAACGGAAAGGCCTTCAGGAACATCGCCCGGTCGTAGCGCGGATCGCCGTGCCACACCTCCGCCGCCCAGCGCGCGGCGGCCTCGCGGTTACCCGCCAGCTCGTTGGCCAGCGCCGCGATCGTGCGGATGTGGACATGGGCGTTCGGGGCCTTTGCGCCCCGCTCCGCCCAATCGCTCGCCGCGTCGTAGTCCTCCCGCACGATATGGGAGAGCCCGCGCGTCGCCAGCATGGCATAGCGCAGCGGATCGATCGGACTCAGCGCCATGGCCTTCATCGCGCCCTGCTCGCTCTTGTCGCCGGAGCCGGTTACGGCATTGGCGAGCGCGCGATTGTAGATGGCGAAGGCATAGTTGGGATTGAGGTCGACGCAGCGCTCGAACCAGGAAAGCGAGGACTCCAGGTCCCCCGCCAGCATCATCGCCCGCCCCATGGTGAGGTTGGCGAAGGGATCGAGCGGGTCCAGCGCCATGCTCTTCTCGGCACGCTCCCGCGCCAGGCGGCGCTCGTTCTCCGGGTCGGCGGTGTAGCCGACGAAGGCGTTCTGGAAATGGGTGAAGGAAAGGCCGGCATAGGCGCGCGCGAAGTTGCGGTCCGCGCCGATCGCGCGGTCGAACATACGGGCGGCGATCTCGTTGTCGTGCGCGTTGAAGCGGTACATATGCCAAAGGCCGCGGTGGTAGGCGGACCAGGAATCGAGATTGGCGGTCGGCAGCGATGCCGCGCGGCTCGCCTCCAGCAACGGTATGCGGACTTCCAAGGCGGTGACGACCTTGGCGGCGATGGTGAGGCGCATTTCCAGCAGGCCATCCAGCGCGCCCTCGAAGCGGTCGGCCCACAAGACCCGGTTTTCGCCCGCGTGACATAGCTCCACCGTCACGATGCTCCGGCGGCCGTCTATTGCGACACTGCCGGTCAGGAAATAGCGGGCACCCAGAACCTCGCTCGCCGCGCGCAAATCGAT
>JBOHKJ010000527.1:0-27161 GCA_050728975.1 Kiloniellales bacterium
GCCGCCTCCACGCCATCGCCGGCGAGCGTCACCGGGTCCGGCGGCAGTAGCGTGGCCAGGGCCTCGGGAGCCGCCACCGTCGGCGTCCCGAGCGGCACAAGATCGGGAGCCAGCGCCTGGACAAAGAGCTCGCGCCGCTTCGAGTCGATTACCACCAGCAAGTTGCGGTTTGCGCGCTCCTCAGTCGCCACGGCCGCCGCCGCGGCCTCGAAGGAAGTAATGCCTATTATCGGCAGGCCAAGCGCCAAAGCAAGGCCGCGGGCGGTTGCAAGCCCGATCCGGACACCAGTGAAGCCACCGGGGCCAAGCGTTACCGCCAGCGCGTTGAGATCAGCGAACTCGAGTTTCGCCTCTCGGAGGACCTCTTCGATCAAGGGGAGCAGGCGCTGGCTTTGGCCGCGGCTCATGCTCTCGAAGCGCCGGGCCCGAATCACGCCCTCCGCCCAAACGGCGGCCGAGCAGGCACTGCCCGCAGCATCGAAGGCGAGCAGGCGATCGTTCGCGGTCATGGCGGAACTCGAAATAGGGCTGGAGTCTGGCGCGTTGCGCGCCTCACAAGACCTTGCAGGCCTCGTCGAACTCGAGGCGCGGGGCGCGCGGCCGGAGCGCCGCGGGATCGCCGCTGCCGAGGTTGCAAAGGAAGTTCGAACGCCAGCGACCATCTGGGAAAAAGGCGGCATCGACCTTCCTGCGATCGAAGCCTGACATCGGGCCGCAATCGAGCCCCAGCGCGCGCGCTGCCAGGATCAAATAGGCGCCCTGCAGGCTGCCGTTGCGGAACGCGGTCTCCTCGATCAGCTTTGGCTTGCCGACGAACCAAGACCGCGCGTCGTTATGCGGAGAGAGTCGCGGCAGCCGCTCGTGGAACTCCAGGTCGTAGGCGACGATAGCGGTCGCCGGCGCTTCCATGGTCTGGCGGACGTTGCCGTTGTCGAGCGCTGGTCTCAGGCGCTCCTTCGCCTCCTTCGAGACTACGAAGACAAAGCGGCCCGGCGAGCAATTTCCGCTGGTGGGCGCCATCTTGAGGAGGTCGTAGACTGCCTCCAGCAACACTGTGGTTATCTTGCCGTCGGCTTGCCAGTGACTGTGGGTGCGCGCCGCGCGAAACAGAATATCGAGCGCCTGATCGCTCAGAATCTTGGCCAAGAGCCGCTTCCCCCCGTCCGGCCAGGCGCTTGCGGTTCCCGGCCCCCCAAGCGCCTTTTAACGGACCGCGCGCACCTCCAGAACTTCGGGAATGTAGTGCCGCAGCATGTTCTCGATGCCCATCTTCAAGGTCGCGGTCGAAGAGGGGCAGCCGGAGCAGGCACCGTGCATGTGGAGATAAACCACACCACGCTCGAAGCCCTGGAACACCACGTCGCCGCCATCCTGGGCGACCGCCGGACGTACCCGGGTGTCGAGCAGCTCCTTGATCTGAGACACCACCTCGTCGTCCTCGTCGGCGCCCTGGGCCGCGCCAGCGCCCGCCTCTTCGAGAAGCAATGGCCGGCCAGCCATGAAGTGCTCCATGATGACCCCGAGAATCGCCGGTTTGATCAAGTACCACTCGCGATCGTCGGTCTTGGTCACCGAAATGAAATCGCTGCCCAGGAAAACGCCCGAGACCCCGTCGATCGCGAACAGGCGCTCGGCGAGCGGCGAGCGGCTCGCCGCTTCGGAATCGCGGAAATCCGCCGTGTTGCCGCCCAGAACCTCTCGGCCGGGCAGGAACTTCAGAGAGGCCGGATTGGGGGTCGCTTCGGTTTCGATAAACACCTGGCTGATACTCCCTATGGACAGAAACCGGCCAATTGCTGGGCGCGCCGCCCGCCAGGGCGGTCTCAACAGCAATGTGGCGCTCCCGCCCGCCAAGATCAAGCGAGCCAGCCGCGGGAGCGCATGCCAGACCGATAGCTGGCCGAGAGCATCCCCGGGACGATCGGCCGCCTTGGCGCTAGCTGATTGCGTCAATCCCCCCTTCGTCGAGGTTGCCCGGCACGATGGTGATCGGAATTCTCAGCCTGCCGACCATCTTGCCGGTGAGGGCGGTGACCAGCGGGCCAGGGCCACCGGAGCCGGTGTTGGCGCCCAGCACCAGGATCGAGATGCTGGGCTCCTCCTCCAGCAGCTTCATCAACTGGTCGCTCACGGCGCCCTCGCGCACGAAGAGCACCGGCATCGCGCCGGTTTCCCGGTTGACTTGAGCAGCGAGGCGCTGCAGCAGCCGTTCGCCTTCGCTGCGCGCCTCCTCGCGCATCAGATCGTCGACCGCCATCCAGTGCATGAACTCCGCCGGCTCGATGACATAGAGCAGAGCGACGCGCCCGCCAGTACTTTTGGCCCGGCGGCAGGCGAAGCGCAGAGCGACCTTCATCTCTTCGGTCTCATCGACGACCACGAGAAAAACTCGATTGTCGCTGGACCGCTTTACCGTTTGGTCTTGCTTGCTGCTGTCGCTCATACGCAGCTCCCTCAGGTTCTCCGGAAGGCAATGTGGGCAAGCCATCCTGCCAAGAGCGCAAGCAGGATCGCAAGCGCTCCATAGAGCGCGGAACGTTCGTGTGCGAAGTCGAAGATCTCCGCCTCAAGGCCGACTTTACTGATTGCCAGCGGTGTGGTCTGAGCCGAAACCACCCGGCCGTCCTGCAACAGGAAGACCTGCACCTGATACAGGCCGGTCGGCACGTTGGATGGCAAGGTAAGGGTGGTGCGGAACAGACGATCGCCGACCAGTGAAACGCGGCCGACCTCGCGACTGTAGAGGCCGGCGCGTTGATAGTTGCGTACCACCGCCGCGCGCCACTCGGTCGCGACTGTTGGTGAGGCCTTGGCCGGCGGCAAGGGGAGGCGCAGGTTCTCCAGGCCGAACTCGAGGCGGGTTAGCAAGGTCTGCGAGGCGATCTCCTCGAGCTGCCGGGTGGCCGCGATGGCGTAGAAACCCGGCACCTGATCGAAAGTCATAGAGCTGGTGTTGATCCAAATCCCTGCGACCCGGCTTTTGCGTCGCACCACAAGCTCTTTTTCAGGGCCACGCACCATAACGACCACGTCACCCGGACCGTCGATCGCCCCGAACAACAGAACCTGCGCCCCGGCGAAACCGGTAGTGATCGCCACCAGATGGTCGGAGATGTCGGCGATCAACGTCTGGCTTCTGGCTGGCGGCCCGACGAGCAACAGCGCCGCGACCAGGCCCCAGCCGAGCGATTGGCGGTGTTCGCTCAATGCTCCGCCCCCAGGCTATAGAGGTCGATCGGAGTCGCCATCAGCTCGTAGCCCAGCTTAGCGCAGACCGTCAGCACCAGGAAGCCGAGCAGGCCGCGCAGCTGCTCGCCCTGCAGCTTGCCGCCGAACCGGGCGCCGAACTGGGCGCCGATCACCGCGCCGGCGAGCAGCATGAGGGCCAGCACGACGTCGACAGTCTGGTTGGCGACCGCCTGCAAGAACGTGACGTTGGCAGTAACGAAGATGATTTGGAACAGCGAGGTGCCAACCACGATCACGGTCGGCATGCCGAGCAGATAGATCATGGCGGGAATCATGACGAAGCCGCCACCGACACCCATCAAGGCCGCCAGCACTCCTACAAAGAATCCGACCGCGAACGGCAGCAGTGCCGAGATGTAGAGCTTCGACTTGCGAAAGCGCATCTTGAGCGGCAGACCGTGAATCCAGGTGTGCTGATGCAGCTTCATGCGCTGGCCGGGCGCGCGGCGGCGACGACGCATGGTGCGCAGCGACTCGAACAGCATCAGGACGCCGACGATACCAAGAAACAGGGCATAGGAGAGTTGGATCACCAGGTCAATTTGACCCAGCCCACGCAGCAGCGCGAACAGGCCGACACCCATGGTCGAGCCGGCAAAGCCGCCGACCATCAGCACGAAACCCATCTTGAAGTCGACATTGCCGCGCCGCCAGTGGGCCAGCACGCCGGAGACCGAAGAAGCGACGATCTGGTTTGCTTCGGTACCCACCGCGACCGCCGGCGGCACGCCGATGAAGATCAGCAACGGTGTCATCAGGAAGCCGCCGCCGACTCCGAACAGGCCGGACAGGAAACCGACTCCTCCGCCCATGGCGAAGATCAGGAAGATATCGACGGACATCTCGGCGATCGGAAGGTAAATCTGCATTGTCGGTCAGCCTCGACCGTCCCAAGAGCCCCGCTTCATTGCGCGCAGCCTTTCAACGCGTCGTCCCCAGGGCATAGAGATCGATCGGAGTGGCGATCAACTCGAACAGCAGCCGCGCGCATACCACGAGCACAATGATGGCCAAGAGACCGCGCAGCTGCTCGCCCCGCAGCTTGCCGCCGAGCCGGGCGCCGACCTGCGCGCCGATAACGCCGCCGACCAGCAACAGCAGCGCAAGCACCACGTCGACAGTCTGATTGGCGGTCGCCTGCAGGAAGGTGACATTGGCGGTGACGAAAATGATCTGGAACAGCGAGGTGCCTACCACCATCGCACTCGGCATGCCGAGCAGATAGATCATCGCCGGAATCAGGACGAAGCCACCTCCCACGCCCATGAGCGCGGTCAACACACCGGCGAAGAATCCGACCGCGAAAGGCAGCAGCGCCGAGATGTAAAGCTTCGACTTGCGAAACCGTGTTTTGAGGGGCAGACCGTGGACCCAGGTGTGCTGATGCAGTTTCATGCGCTGGCCGGGCGAACGCCGCCGCCGCAGGATGGCGCGCAGGCTCTCGAACAACATCAGGCTGCCGATAGTTCCGAGCAGAATCACATAGGAGAGGCGGATGACCAGATCGATCTGGCCCAATCCGCGGAGCAGCGCGAAGAGGCCAACGCCCATGGTCGAGCCGGCGAAGCCGCCGACCAGCAGCACCAAGCCCATCTTCAAATCGACGTTGCCGCGCCGCCAGTGGGCCAGCACGCCGGAGACCGAGGAGCCGACGATCTGATTGGTACCGGTCGCGACCGCAACCGTCGGCGGCACACCGATGAAGATCAGCAGCGGTGTCATCAGGAAGCCGCCGCCGACTCCGAACAGGCCGGAGAGCAAACCGATTCCGGTCCCCAAGACGATCAGGGCGAGAACCTGGACAGACATCTCGGCGATCGGCAGGTAGGCTTGCATCGCCGTTCAACTTGAGGGGTCTTTGAGGGCAGGAGCCATTCCGCGCCGTGATTCAGGACGCCGGCCGGCCTGTCCCCCACTGGTGGCCTGCGGCGCCGAATCGATCTTAGCCCCGTAGGTGCGGCGACGCCACGGGCCGCGACGAATTTTTTCGCCGCCCGAAGGTGTTACCGGCCGAGCCTGGAGCAGGTCGGGGTCCGATGGAATCGTCCCAGCGCGACTCGTCGGCCACGATCCGCTCTAAGGGCGCAGGAAGCCTACGACGTCGTGAACCTCGCGCAGGATCGGCCGGGCGATGGCGTTGGCCCGCTCGGCGCCCTCGCTCAGCACCTGATCCACCGCCGAGTGATCTTCGGTCAGGCGCTTCATCTCGCTGCCGATCGGACCGAGAGTCGCCACCGCGAGGTCGGTCAGCACCGCCTTAAAGTGGGAGAACTGACTGCCGGCGAACTCCTCCAAGACATCCTTTAGCGTCTTCTCGGCGAGCGCGGCGTAGATGCCGAGCAGATTGAAGGCCTCGGGGCGCTTCCTGCGGGCTTCTTCCGATAACCTGCCGTCTGGCTCCAGCACGTCAGGGCCGGGCAGCACGTCGGGATCGGTGGTCGCCCGCTTGATCTTGCGGGCAATGGCGTCGGCCTCGTCAGTCATATTGATCCGGCTCATCTCCGCCGGGTCGGACTTGCTCATCTTCTTGGTGCCGTCCTTCAAGGACATGATGCGCGCCGCCGGTCCCAGGATCAGCGGCTCGATCACCGGGAAGAGCTCGACCCCGAAGTCGTGGTTGAACTTGATCGCGATGTCGCGGGCGAGCTCGAGGTGCTGCTTCTGGTCCTCGCCGACCGGCACGTGGGTCGCCTTATAGGTCAAGATGTCGGCAGCCATCAGATTGGGATAGACATAGAGGCCGACGCTGGCATTTTCGCGATGCTTGCCGGCCTTGTCCTTGAACTGCGTCATGCGATTCATCCAGCCGACCCGGGCCACGCAATTGAAGATCCAGGCCAGCTCGGCGTGGGCCGGAACCTGGCTTTGGTTGAAGATAATCGAGCGCTTGGGATCGATCCCGGCGGCAAGGTAGGCCGCCGCCACCTCGCGAGTCTGGGCCTTCAGCTCCTTGGGGTCTTGCCATAGCGTGATGGCGTGCAGATCGACCACGCAGAAGATGCAGTCGTAGTCCTTCTGCAGGGCGACGAAGTTGCGGATCGCACCCAGGTAGTTACCGAGGTGCAGGTTGCCGGTCGGCTGGACGCCGGAAAAGATGCGCTGTGGCACGTGCTGGCTCCGCTGTGACCTCCCCGGAGAACTCCTCGGGAGGCGGCGGGGGTTATCGCCGCTCGGCTTCCGCCGGTCAAGGGAGGGCCGGCCTGCTAGGCGGGGCGACGCGGCTTGAGGCGTGTCAGATCCTCGAGCGAAGCCGCTTTAAACGTTATGGCCAGGCCGCCGTAGAGACCACCGCCGCCAACCACTAGCAGAACCAGCACCAGGGCTCGCAGCGGAAGCGAGCCGTCGAGGAAGGGAGCGAGCCATAGCTCAGCTGCCCAGAGCGCCACCGCCATGGCGAGGCTGGCGATCAAGATGCGCGGCAGGCGCGCCCGCGCGCGCCGGTCGAGGTCGAGGAAGCCGCGCCGGTCCAGGTTCCGCAGTAATAGCGCGGCATTAAGCCAGGCAGCGGTCGAGGTGGCGGCCGGCAGCCCGACATAGCCGAAGGGGAAGAACAGCGCGAGGGATAGGGCGATGTTGGCGGCCACCCCGGCCAGCGCATATTTGAACGGTGTCACGGTATCCTCGCGGGCGAAGTAGGGCGTCTGCAGCAGCTTGATCAGGACGAAGGCCGGCAAGCCGGCGCCATAGGCGGCGAGCGCCCAGGCGGTCGCTAGGCTGTCGGGGCGGTCGAAGGCGCCGCGCTCGAACAGCACGATTACGATCGGCTGGGCTATCACCATGAGTGCGAACGCGGCCGGCAACGTGAGCAACATCGCCAACTCGAGCCCGCGATTGAGCACGCTCGTCGCTGCGTCGTCCTCGCCGGCACGCAGCTTGCGCGACAGGTCGGGAAGCAGCACCACGGCAAAGGCGATACCGATTAGGCCGAGCGGTAATTGATAGACGCGGTCGGCATAGTAGAGGTAGGAAACCGCGCTTGCCTGGAGCGAGGCGATGATGGTGCCGACCATCACGTTGAACTGCAGGGCGCCCGCCGAAAGCGCCCCCGGCGCCATCAGCTTGATCACCCGTTTCATGTCGTCGTCCCAGTGCGGGAACGGAAGCCGTAACGTCACGCCGGCCCGCCTGCAGGCATAGACCATGAGCAGAAGCTGAGCCACGCCTGCGACGCTGACCGTCCAGGCCAGTAGCTGGCCCTTGCTGTTACTTTGCGGAATTACCAGAACCAGCGCAGCGATGAAGAAAGCATTCAGCAGCACCGGTGCGGCAGCCGCCTCGGCGAAGCGATAAAGCGAGTTCAACACCCCGCTCATCAATGCAACCAGAGTCATGAACAGCAGATAGGGGAAGGCAATACGGGACAACTCGACGGTCAGCGCATACTTCTCGGGCTCATCGATGAAACCGGGCGCCAGGAGATAGAGGAGCCAGGGCATGAAGGCGAGTGCCAGCACCGTCAGTCCCAGCATGACCACCAGCAGCAGCGCCTGGGTCCGCTCGGCAAAGAGGCGCGCAGCCTCCTTGCCGACCTGTTCGAGCTTTCGCGCAAACAGCGGCACGAAAGCGGCGTTGAAAGCGCCCTCGGCGAAGAACCGCCGGAACAGATTGGGCAGCCGGAAGGCGACGAAAAAGGCATCGGCGATCGGCCCGGTGCCAAGCATCGAGGCGATCAGTACATCGCGGACGAAACCGAGGACACGGCTCAAACCAGTGTAGCCGCTGACGGTGGCAAGCGAGCGGAGAAGCGCCATGGACCCTCGAGCGGGCGTCATACGAGCCATTGCCTGCGGCGCGTGGCCCGTCTCTCTCTAGGGCAAGGGCCGAGCCGACGGAAGGACTTTCGCTTGCGTGCTCATCGCGGCGGCGGGTCGTGTCGGCTTTTCGGCATGCGGCGCGTGGCCGTGGCGCGACGCGGCGGACCGCCCGGCTTTGCGGCCCTGCGCGCCCGGCCTTTGGGGGCCTCGGCTTCGGGGGCTCTGGCCTTCATTGTGGCAGACGGCTTGGTCGGCCGGGGCTTAGAAAAGCCTGTCTTCATGGCGGGCGTTCCGACCTCAGGGGGCTTTGCTGTCGCAGCGCGCTCCTCGCTGGATACGGGCGCTTTCGTCACTGCTTCCCGTCCCTCCAGCACCTCGGCCAGGCGCTGCTGGATGCGTTTCAGCTTGGCTGGCTGCTCGACCTTCGCGCCCAGCGGATCCTGGACGTAGAAGACGTCTACTGCGCTCTCGCCGAAGGTCGCGATGCGCGCCGAGTGGATGATCAGGTTGAGACGTGTCAGCGCCTGGGTCAATTCGTGGAGCAGACCGACTCGGTCGCGGCCATTCACCTCGATAACGGTGTCGCGCGCACTCGCCTTGTTGTCGATCAGCACTCGCGGCGGAACCTTAAAAACCTCGAGGCGGCTCGGCACCGCGAGGCGCCGCTTCGCCAACTCCAGCATTGGCTTCAGACTCCCGGAGAGTGTCTTCTCGATCGCGCTCGCCATGCGGGCGAGCTTATCTGGTCTGTCGAAGGGTCCACCGGCGGCGTCGCGCACGAAGAAACTGTCGAGCGCCATTCCGTTGGCCAGCGTGAAGATGCGCGCGGCATCGATAGTGGCGCCACTCACCGCAAGCGCGCCAGCGATGCGACTGAATAGGCCAGGGTGATCGGCGGCATAGACGGTGATCTCGGTCACGCCGCGATAAGAGTCGACCCGGCGGTCGACCGTGAGGGGCGCATGGCTGGCTTCCGCGTGTCGTACCAGGCGTGCGTGGCGCAGATGAGTTTCGATGTCAGCGGACAGCCAGTACGAAGGATAGCCGCGCGCTAGATGGGCATCGACCTCGGCGGCCGGCCAGTCGGGGAGCGCGTCGGCCAGCGCCTGCTTGGCCTGGTGTACCCGCGCTTCGCGCCCCTCGGTCACCAAGCCGCCGGAGAGCACCTCCTCCGTGCGCCAATAGAGATCGCGCAGCAGCGCGGCCTTCCACGCGTTCCAAGTGCCTGGCCCGACCGCGCGAATGTCGGCAACCGTCAGGACGAGCAACAGGCGTAGCCGCTCAAGCGACTGCACCAGCGCGCAGAAGTCGGCAATGGTCTTGGGGTCCTCAATGTCGCGCTTAAAAGCGGTGTTGCTCATCTTGAGGTGATGGAGCACAAGCCAAGCGACAGTCTCGGTCTCCTCTTCCGATAGACCGAGACGCGGGCAGAGCTTGCGTGCGATCTTTGCGCCGACCTCCGAGTGGTCGCCCTGTCGCCCTTTGGCTATATCGTGCAGGAGCAGTGCGACGTAGAGCACGCGCCGCGACAGCAGCTTGTGAACCACTTCGCTGGAGATCGGCACCTCGTCCTTGAGCTTGCCCTGCTCGATCTTGTGCAGGATGCCAATGGCGAAAATGGTGTGCTCGTCCACCGTGTAGTGGTGGTACATGTTGTATTGCATCTGAGCGACGACGCGGCCGAAGTCCGGTACGAAGCGGCCGAACACGCCGGCCTCGTTGAGGCGCCGTAAGGTGACTTCCGGGTTCTGGGAAGCGGTCAGCATGTCCAGGAACAGCTTGTTGGCCGCCGGATCCTCACGCAGGCCGCGCCCGATGTGGCGCAGGCCTTGAGTCACCCAGCGCAACGCTTCGGGATGAATATCAAGCTCGTGCTTCTGGGCGACGCGGAAGATGCGGAGCATCTCGATCGGCTTGTCGTCAAAGATGTCCTTGTCCTTCACCGTCAGGCGGTCGCCTTCGCGGCGGAAACCTTCGATGGTGCGCTTGCGGGTGAGCAGCGGCAGGCGGAAGCGCGAGCGGCGATTATGCTGCGCCTCCAGGGCAGCGCAAAAAATGCGCGTCAGGTCGCCAACATCCTTCGCCACCAGGAAGTAGTGCTTCATGAAGCGCTCGACATCCTGGGTGCCAGCGTGCGCGGTGTAGCCCATAAGCGGCGCGATAGCCTTCTGCTGATCGAAAGTGAGCCGCTCTTCCGCGCGCCCGGTCGTGTAGTGTAACCGGAATCGCAGCGTCCAAAGGAAGTTATGCGCTTTCTCGAAGAGCCGCACCTCGCTCTTGGTGAAGATGCCGCGCCCCTCTAGTACCGCAATGTCGTCAACCTCGTAGACATATTTGGCGATCCAGAACAGCGTGTGGAGGTCGCGCAGACCGCCCTTGCCTTCCTTTATGTTGGGCTCCAGCGAATAGCGCGAAGCACCGAGACGCTTGTGGCGCTCGGCCCGTTCGGCGAGCTTGGCTTCTATAAAGCGCGCCTTTCCGACCGCCTCGACCTCGCGACGGAAACGCTGCCGAAGGTCTTCGACGAGTTCCTGGTCGCCCCAGAGATAGCGCGCCTCAAGCAGCGAGGTACAGATCACGTGATCGCCGCGCGCAAGACGAATGCATTCGTCGATAGAGCGCGTGGCGTTGCCAACTTTGAAGCCTAGGTCCCAGAGAGAATAGAGCAGCGATTCGACCACCTGCTCGCTTCGCGGCGTCAACTTGTAGGGCAGGAGGAACAGGAGATCGACGTCGCTGAAGGGCGCGAGCTCGCCGCGCCCGTAGCCGCCGAGCGCCACCAGCGAGAGACGCTCGCCAGTCGAGGCCGAACCGAGCGGATAAAGCCGACCGGCCACGTGATCATAGAGCACGCGGATCGCCTGATCGACTAGGAAGCAGGTGGCCCGCGCCGCCGCCGGCCCGCCCCCGCCAGCCTCGAATCGCCGCCGCACTTCCGCGCGACCAGCGTCCAGCGCTTCCTTGACCACCGCCAAGACCGCGCCGCGCACTGTGCCGGCCGTGCATTCGCCGAGCGCCGCTTCGATGCGCGCGCTAACCCGGCGGCGATCGAAGATCGCCCGCTGGTCGACCGGTCCACCGGCCGGAGATTTCTCGAGCAGTCCCGTATCCATGGCCCGGACCCTGAGCGCGAAGCGGTGCCCGGTGCAAGAGCGAAGCGCCAGGCAATCTGCGGTGCCAGCTCGGAGTATGTCACGTAGAACTGCCTTTTTCTGCGGGTCGATGGCAAATTGAGGAGCGGGACTGGTTCAAAATAGGCTAGTCATATGAATATATATTAACGTACCTCTCTTTTCTCTATATAGATTTGGATAGATGCTTATGTCGTGGGACGATCTGCGGGTCTTTTTTGCGGTGGCCGAGCAGGGCAGCCTCTCGGCCGCGGCCCGGCTGCTCGGCATGAGCCAGCCAACCGTCGGCCGGCGTATCGAGGCTCTGGAGGCATCTTTAGCGCGCCGGCTGTTCGACCGTCAGGCGCGTGGCTACGAGCTGACCGCCGCCGGCGCCGCGCTACTGCCGATCGCCCGTCCCATGGCCAAGGCCGCCGCGGTAATCATCCATGGCAAAGAGGCCAAAGAACCGGAAGGCAGCGTGCGCATCGTGCTCGATGAATGGATGACGCGCTTCCTCTCACAAAACATCGCCGGCTTACTGGCGCGCCAGCCTGGTTTGAGAATCGAGCTGGCAACCGCAGAGCGTGAGACCAGCCTATCGCGGTCCCTGGCCGACCTTGCGATCCGTGATCGCCCGCCCGAATCGGACGCTTGGGCGGGCCGCGCAATTGCTCGCAGGGCTCATGCCGTCTATGGCGCGCCAGCCTATCTCGTCGCCGAGCCGGCAGTCGCCAGCGAAGCGCGCTACGAGCGCGCGACCTGGATCGACTTCGAAGAGGAGGAACGACCGCGGCCAAGCGCACGCTGGCTGGCGGCGCGGCGCGGCCGTCGGGCGCCGACACTGCGCTGCGACAGGGCCGCAGCTATCCTCGAGGCCGCCAAGGACGGCGCCGGGCTGGCGATCCTGCCCTGCTATATCGGCGACGGCGAACCGGGGCTGAAGCGCCTCGGCGGCCCGATCCCCAATCTCACCGAAACTGCGTGGCTGGTCGCCCGCCGCGACCAGCTGAAGCGCCCGGCGGCGCGAGGCGTCGCCGACTGGATGGCGGCCTTGCTGCGTCGTCATACCGCCCTCTTCGCGGGCGAGGCGCTGCGGGGTTAGACTGGCTCCATGCGCAAACTGCTCCCCCTGCTCTTCGCCGCCCTGTTCGTCGCCTGTACCGAGCAGCAGGCGGCCCCGGCCAGCGCCGATTCGGAGACGCCGAGCGGACCTCACGCGTCGCTCGCCCTGATCGAAACCGGCGAGACCGCGACGGTCGAGGTGACCATCACCAGGCTGGCGCCCGGCCAGCGTGTGCGGGCAGTCGAACTGATCGGCCCCGGCGGCCGGCGCAGCGCCGCCCCGGAGGTCACCACTGAAAGCGGCAAAACGGCAGGAGGCGGCATTGGCGGACGGCCTTCGGTCGGAGTCGGGGTCGGCGGCGGCAGCAGCGGCCGGTTGGGCGCGGGCATCGGACTCGGCTGGACCTTCGGCGGCGGAGGCTACAGGCCGCGGGAAGGCGAGCGCATCACCCGCGCCAGCGTGCCGGTCCCCAACTATCCCTTCTATGCCGAAACGGTGGCGAGCTGGCGTCTCGCAATCCGCTTTCTCGACAGCGACGGCGAAACGCGCACTGCCTATCTTCCGGCGCCCGCCGACTGAGTCCGGCCGACTAGCCTTCGTTCTTCTCGCTCAGCAGGCGGCGCAGCTCATAGAGCAGCTCAAGCGCTTCGCGCGGCGTGAGCGCGTCGGGGTTGACCGCGGCGAGGCGGGTTTCCACCGACGACTCGCCCGGCGATTCCGTTGCCCGCGATTTCACGGCGACGGCGAAGAGGGGCAGGTCGTCAGCGAGGCGCGCCAGGGCGCCGGCCTGCTCGCCCTGCTCCAGCAGCGCCAACACCTCCTCGGCTCGGACAACCGCGGCTGCCGGCAGACCGGCGAGACGCGCCACATGGATACCGTAGGAGCGGTCGGCGGCGCCCGCTACGACCTCATGCAGAAACACCACGTCGCCCTCCCACTCCTTGACCCGCATGGCATGGCAGGAGAGCGCAGGCAGGCGTGCGGCGAGCGCGGTCAGCTCGTGATAGTGGGTGGCGAAGAGCGTGCGACAGCGGTTCTTCTCGTGCAGATGCTCCAGCGTCGCCCAGGCGATCGAGAGGCCGTCGAAGGTCGCGGTGCCGCGGCCGATCTCGTCGAGGATCACAAAGGCCTGCGGCCCGGCTTGATTGAGGATCGCCGCGGTCTCGACCATTTCGACCATAAAGGTGGAGCGGCCGCGCGCCAGATCGTCGGCCGCCCCCACGCGACTGAAGAGGCGATCGACGATGCCGATCTCCGCCGCGGCCGCCGGAACGAAACTCCCCATCTGCGCGAGTAACGCGATCAGTGCGTTCTGGCGCAGGAAGGTGCTCTTGCCCGCCATGTTGGGGCCGGTGAGCAGCCAGATGCGCGCCGCCTCGTCGAGCGCGCAGTCGTTCGCGACGAAGGCGCCAGCCTGCTCGCGCCGCCGCGCCGCCTCCACCACCGGATGGCGCCCTCCGACGACGCGAAAGGCGCTGCCCGGCACCAGGCTAGGCCGGCACCAGCCCTCGCGCGCCGCCAACTCTGCCAACGCCGCCGAAAGATCGAGGCGCGCCAGCGCATGTGCCGCCGCGGCGACCGCCGGCACCTGGGCAGCGACGGCCGCAACCAGCGAGTCGAAGATCTCGAGCTCGATGGAAAGCGCGCGCTGCGCCGCCCGGGCGATTTTCTGTTCGAGATTGCCGAGCTCGACGGTGGTGTAGCGCACCGCGCTCGCCAGCGTCTGGCGATGGATGAACGGGC
The DNA here is from genome assembly GCA_050728975.1 of Kiloniellales bacterium. Taxonomy (GTDB): domain Bacteria; phylum Pseudomonadota; class Alphaproteobacteria; order Kiloniellales; family JBOHKJ01; genus JBOHKJ01. The sequence goes on from JBOHKJ010000527.1 coordinate 13,923, forward strand.
TCGAGGCGCCGCCTGGCATCTTCTCGGCCTGGGCGGCGGTCGCCTCGATGAAATAGCCGAGCACATTGTTATGGCGGACCTTGAGCGAGGCGATCCCGGTCTTCGCCGCATAGCGGGCCTGGAGATTGGCGATGAGACGCTTGCTCTCGTCCCGCAAGGCCCGCTGCTCGTCGAGTGCAGCGCTGTGGCCGCCGGCGACAAAGCCGCCATCGCGCGCCAGCAGCGGCAGCTCGGAGGCGAGCGCGGCCTCCAGCTGCGCGACGAGATCGTGGTTGCCGTCGAAGGTCGCGAGAGCGAGGCGAAGATCTTCGGGCGGCGTGAGGCCAGCCCCCTCGACCAGACGCACCAGTTCGCCGCCAAGTTTCAGACCGTCGCGCACCGCCGCCAGATCACGCGGGCCCCCGCGTCCCAGCGTGAGGCGCGCGAGCGCACGCTCGACGTCGGGTGCCGCATGCAGAATCTTGCGCAATGCAGCGCGCAGCCGCTCGTCGCCGACGAAGAAGGCGAGCCCATCGAGGCGATCGTCGATCGACGCGACATCGGTCAGCGGGGCGGAGAGCCGTGCTGCCAGCAGCCGCGCCCCGGCACCGGTCACGGTACGGTCGATGGACTCCAAAAGACTGCCCGCGCGACCGCCGGCCAGCGACCGGGTCAGCTCCAGATTCCGCCGGGTCGCGGCGTCGATCTCCATCACCGAGCCGCTTTCCTGACGGCGCAAGCGCGGCAGATGCGGGAGCTGGCCTTTCTGAGTCAGCTCCAGGTAATCGAGCAGCGCCCCGGCCGCCGCGATCTCGGCGCGGTCGAAGGCGCCCAGCGCGTCGAGCGTGGCCAAGCCGTAAAAGCGCGTGAGCCGGGCTCGTGCATTCTCGCTGTCGAAACGCGCAGCGGGCATCGGCGTCAGCGTCTTCCTGCGCTCCGCCAACGCCAGCTTCACCGCCTGGCGCCCGAGCAGGCGCTCAGCGACCAGGATCTCGCCGGGCTCGAGACGCGCCAGCGCCGCAGTCAATCCGGCTTCGACCAGCGGCTGGACCGCGAAGTCGCCGGTCGAAACCTCGACCCAAGCGAGCGCCAGGCTTTCGCCGGCCTCGGCCAGCGCCGCCAGATAGTTGTGGGTGCGGGCGTCGAGCAGCGCCTCCTCGGTCAAGGTGCCCGGCGTGATAACGCGAACCACGTCGCGCTTCACTACCGCCTTGCTCCCGCGCTTCTTGGCGTCGGCGGGATCTTCGATCTGCTCGCACACTGCGACCTTGAAGCCCCGGCGGATAAGACGCGAAAGATAGGCCTCGTGGGAGTGGACCGGCACGCCGCACATCGGGATGTCGCGGCCCAGGTGCTGGCCGCGCTTGGTGAGCGCGATGTCGAGCGCCGCCGAGGCCTGCTCGGCGTCCTCGAAGAACAGCTCGTAGAAGTCGCCCATGCGGTAGAACAGCAGGCCGTCGGGGTGGGCTGCCTTGATCTCCAGGTATTGCGCCATCATCGGTGTCGCCTCGCCTACAGGAACGGGCGCGGATTCCGGCTGGCGCAGCGAATGTGGAGACACGGACATGGCGGCCAAACGCTAGCACGTCGGCGGCCGGCCGGGCCATGCGCTGTACCTCCGGCGCCAGCCGCCTTGCGGGAGAGCGGCGCCGGGAGCTAAGAAACCCGAGAGCTTCCTGAAGCGAACAAGCTGGAGGGCGGGCGTTGAGCGAAAGCATTACCGAAGTGGTCGGCCGCTTTTCCGAACGCGACTCCTTTCAAGCCGCAGTCGAGACATTGCAGGCCGCCGGTTTCAGCGAGCCCGATCTGTCGGTCCTCGATACCCACGAAACCCTGGCAGCAGCCGGGACTAGCGGCGAGGCCTGGCGCCGCACGCTGGCCGGGCTGGTCGGCGAGATCAAGTTCATGGGGCCGATTGGGGCTGCCGGGCTGATCGCGATCTCATCGGGCCCTATCGGCGCCACGGTCGCAGGCCTTATTGCCGCCGGGCTGAGCGGGGCTGCGCTCGCCGAGGCGTTGGCGGAAATGCGCGCCACGCCGGCCACCGAGGAGTTCGCGCGGGCACTCGAGAGCGGAGCAATCCTGTTGTGGGTGCGGGCCGAGGACCTTAACCGCCAGGAAAGGGCGGAAGAGATTCTGCGTCGTCACGGTGCCGAGGACGTGCATCGCCACACGCGCAAGCGCGCCCAGAGCGAGTAAGCCAGCTCGAAGGCTTCGCGGCGCCCGGCACGACTAGGGCAATTAAGGCTCACCGGTGATTGCGGGGACCGCCCGATCGACGATCACACCGTACATGTCGCGCAAGCCGAAACCCAAAGCGGTGGCGCCGATAACGATCGCGAAGGCGACCAGGGCAATAATGAGCCCATACTCTACCATCGTCGCGCCGCGCCGATCGCGAAGCCACAGGTTCAATTGGAGCACCATGAAAGCTTCTCCGGTCCCAAAGCCACTGCGCAGCCAGTAAACCAGCTTCGCGTTAAGGGGTTGTAAACCCTATCTAGATTTCGCCACAAAGGCCGGTAGTCTTCGGCGAAAGCCAAGGTCGGCGCGGCTTTGACGGGCCCGCCGGGGCTCTCTAACATCGCTCGACAAAGGTAAAAGTCCGCGGCTCTTTTACGGATTCGGGGCCGGCCGGCGGATAAGTGACCCCGGGGTCCGGCCGGGCGATACCGAGTAGGGAGGACGAGGCCGATGGTCGAGGCTACGGGACGCATCACCGAGCAGGAGGCGCTCGACCTCCATTCCCGAGGCCGGACCGGCAAGCTTGAGATCGCCGCGACCAAGCCGCTCACCACTCAGCGCGACCTCTCCCTCGCCTATTCCCCCGGCGTAGCCTTCCCCTGTCTTCATATCCACAGGGATCCGTCCAAGGCCTACGACTTCACCGCCAAGGGCAACCTTGTGGCAGTGATCTCCAACGGCACCGCGGTGCTGGGCCTGGGCGATCTCGGCGCCATCGCCGCCAAGCCGGTAATGGAAGGCAAATCGGTGCTGTTCAAGCGCTTCGCCGACGTCGACGGCTTCGATCTGGAGATCGACACTCGTGATGTCGACGAGTTCGTCAATTGCGTGCGCTTCCTCCATCCCTCCTTCGGCGGCATCAACCTGGAGGATATCAAGGCGCCCGAGTGCTTCATCATCGAACAGCGGCTGCGCGAGCTGCTCGACATCCCAGTGTTCCACGACGACCAGCACGGCACCGCGATCATCGCCGCCGCTGGCCTCATCAATGCGCTCGCGCTGACCGGGCGGGGCATCGAATCGATGCGGATGGTGATCAACGGCGCCGGCGCCGCCGGCATCGCTTGCGCAGAACTCTTCAAGGCGATGGGCGCGCAGCACGACAATGTCGTGCTCTGCGACACCAAGGGCGTGGTCCATCAAGGCCGCAAGGACGGCATGAACCAGTGGAAGTCGGCGCACGCCGCCAACACCAAGGCGCGCACGCTCGCCGACGCCGTCAACGGTGCCGACGTCTTTTTCGGCCTCTCCGCCAAGGGCGCGCTCAGCCAAGCCATGGTCAAATCCATGGCCGAAAAACCGATCATCTTCGCCATGGCCAATCCAGATCCGGAGATCACGCCGGAAGAAGTACGTGAGGTGCGGGACGACGCCATTATCGCCACTGGCCGAAGCGACTACCCGAACCAGGTCAACAACGTGCTGGGCTTCCCCTACATCTTCCGCGGCGCACTCGACGTGCGCGCCTCAACCATCAACATGGAGATGAAGATCGCCGCCGCCCAAGCGCTGGCGGCGCTTGCCCGCGAAGATGTGCCGGATGAGGTCGACCGCGCTTATTCGGGGCGCCGCTTGCGCTACGGTCCCGACTACATCATTCCGGCGCCCTTCGATCCGCGCTTGATCGTCGCGGTGCCGAAGGCAGTTGCCGCCGCTGCGATGAAAAGCGGTGTTGCACGCATGCCGATCGAGGATCTCGGCGCCTACGCGCACGAGCTCGCCGGCCGTCTCGACCCGACCTTCGCCAGCCTGCAGAAGCTATTCGAAACCCTGAAGCAGAACCCCAAGCGTGTGGTCTTCGCCGAGGGCGAGGAGGAAACCACCATCCGTGCCACGCTGGCCTTCCGGGCCGCCGGCTACGGCACCCCGGTGCTGGTCGGGCGCGAGGAGCGGGTGCGCGAAACCATGGCCTCGATAGGCGTTTCCGGCGAGGGATTGGAGATTCACAACGCGCGTCTTTCGAAGAACAACGCACGCTACACCGACTATCTCTACCGGCGCCTGCAACGCAAGGGCGCGCTGCGGCGCGACTGCCAGCGCATGGTGAACCAGGACCGCAATGTCTTCGCCGCCTGTCTGGTCGCGAACGGCGAGGCCGACGCCATGGTGACGGGCCTAACCCGCAGCTTCGCCGTCGCCTTCGAGGATGTGACCCACGTCTTCGGTCCCGAGGCGGGCCACAACGCCTTCGCCCTTTCGATCCTGCTGGTGCGGGGACGTGCGCTCTTCGTCGCCGATACCTCGGTCCACGAATTGCCGACGCCCGAGATTCTGGCAGACATTGCCGTGCAGTCAGCACGTCTCGCTCGCGAGCTCGGGCAGGAGCCGCGGGTCGCGCTGCTCTCCTTCTCGAATTTCGGCAATCCGCCGCGCGAGAAAGCGGAGCGGGTGCGCAACGCCGTAACAGTGCTCGACGGCATGACGGTCGATTTCGAGTACGACGGCGAAATGCAGGCCAACGTCGCCCTCGACCACGAACTCAGGCGTCAACTCTATCCCTTCTGCCGCCTGACGGGGCCTGCCAACGTGCTGGTCATGCCGGCACTCCATAGCGCCAACATCACTGCCAAGCTGATGCAGCAGAGCGGCGCGGCAACCGCAATCGGACCGATCCTGATCGGCCTGGAGAAGCCGGTGCAGATCGTGCAGCTCGGCACCACAATGAGCGATCTCGTGACCGCCGCCGCAATCGCCGGCTATCAGGCCATCGCCCGCAAGGGCTAGGGAGCATGGCACGCACCCTTGGATTGGGCCGTATCGTTCATCGAGGGCGCCATGATCGAGAACCCTAAGCGCCCGAGCGGAAAGCGCCTCGCCGCGCCCGCTCTGCGTGCGCTCGCGGCACTGGCGCTGCCGCCACTGGCGATCATGGCCGGCCTCGCGCTCGCCGGTCTGCTGGCTTGGCCCTGGGCGCTCGGCGCCGCGGCTCTGCTCGCCCTTTTCGATCTCCTGCTGCTCGCCCGCCACACGGCGCTCCTGAAGCGCATCGAACGGCGCATCGAGACCTTCGCGCTCTCGGCCCGGAACGAGAGCGACCCGACGGCTTCGCGCGGCACCCTCGACGCGGTGCTTTTGCCGGGGCTGGCCGAGACCCTGGCAGAGACCGCGCGCAGGCTGCACCGGGAGGTCGAGCAACGCGACCGCCGCGTACGCGGCAATGAGGAGATCGTCGCCAACCTGCCGACTCCGCTGCTGCTACTCGACCGCAAGGGACGCATCGTCAACACCAATCGCGCCGCCGACGACCTGCTGGGCGCGGCCCCGATCGACTCACCGCTGTCAGCCCTGCTTCGCGACCCGGTAGTGCTGGCGGCCGTCGACCGGGTTCTGGCCGGTGGCGGGCAGGAGGAGGCCGAATGCACACTCCCTGGCCGCTTGCAGCGTCACCTGAAGGCTCGTCTCGCAGCGCTTCCGACGCCCACCAGCGAGGGCACCGCGGCAGTGCTGGCACTCGAGGACCTGACCGCGATCAAGCGCGCCGACCAGCTGCGCGCCGACTTCGTCGCCAACGCCAGCCACGAGCTCAGGACCCCGCTCGCCAGCCTGCTCGGCTTCGTCGAGACACTGCGCGGGCCGGCGCGTGACGATGCCGGGGCCCGCGAGCGCTTCCTCGGTATCATGGACGAACAGGCGCGCCGCATGACGCGCCTGGTGCAGGATCTGCTGTCGCTGTCGCGCATTGAGCTGGAAGAGCATACGCCGCCGTCGGGCGACTGCGACCTGGAACACCTGCTGCGCTCCGTCGCCACCTCATTCGAGCCCCAGGCGCATCTCAAGTCGATGCGCATCGAACTCGATCTGGTACCACTGCCGCACTTGACCGGCGATGGTGACGAGCTGATCCAGGTGTTTCAGAATCTGCTCGACAATGCCATCAAGTATGGCCGGAAAGGCACCGTCGTCACCCTTCGCGCCGAGCGCCAGGAGGCGGGCAGCGAAGGCTATCGGCGACTCGGCCACGCCGGAGTCGCGATCTCAGTGATCGATCGCGGCGAGGGCATCCCGCGCGAGGTGATCCCCCGTTTGACAGAGCGCTTCTACAGGGTCGACACCGCGCGCTCGCGCAAGCTCGGCGGGACCGGTCTCGGACTCGCCATCGTCAAGCACATCGTCAGTCGCCATCGGGGCCTGCTAGAGATCGACAGCGAGATCGGCAAGGGCTCGACCTTCACGGTCCTGCTGCCGGCCCGGCACGACCAGGAGCGTCCGGCCACGGAGTCCGCTGCGCGTTAGCAGTCGCGGCCGTCCCGGCGCCAAACGAACCGAGTCTGACGATAAGCTGTGCCGCTGTCATCACACTGTCATCTAACTGTCGTAAATCTCTCCCCGGCTGCCGCTACCTTCGGACCCGTCGGTCGGTCCCACGCTCAAGCGACAGCGCGGGCAGCGGAACCGGTCGAGACCCCGAAACCCTGCCTTTAACCGGAGGCAACTATGACAAGACATTCGCTTCTCCTCGCTGCCGCGGCTGGCGTCCTGCTCGCCCTGCCGGCGACCGCCGAAGCGCGTGACCAGATCAGGATCGTCGGCTCCTCGACGGTTTTCCCCTATTCTCAGGCCGTCGCCGAGGAATTCACCAACAAGACCGGCCTCTCCTCTCCGGTCGTGGAATCGACCGGCACCGGCGGCGGCATGAAGATCTTCTGCGGCGGCATCGGCCCCGATCATCCCGATATCACCGGCGCCTCACGGGCTATGAAGAAGTCCGAGTTCGAGCTCTGCCAGCAGAACGGTGTCGGCGACATCACCGAGGCGCTGATCGGCTACGACGGCCTGTCGATCGCGGTATCCCGTGACGGCGCCGATCTCGACCTCAGCAAGAAGCAGCTCTTCATGGCATTGGCATCCGAAGTACCGGTCGACGGCAGGTGGGTCGCCAATCCCTACAGAACCTGGTCGGCCATCGACCCCAAGCTGCCGAACGTCGAGATTCGCGTCTACGGCCCGCCGCCGACCAGCGGTACCCGCGACGCTTTCGTCGAGCTGGTGATGGAAGTCGGTTGCAACGAGCTTGCCGAGGCCGAGGCGCTGTCGTCCGACGAACACGAAATCAAGTGCAGCCGTATGCGTCAGGACGGCCCCTTCATAGAGGCCGGGGAGAACGACAACCTGATCGTTCAGCGCCTCAATGCCGACAAGTCGGCCCTCGGCATCTTCGGCTACTCGTTCCTCTACGAGAATCAAGACTCTTTGCAGGCGGTGAAGATCGAAGGCGTCGAGCCGAGCTTCGACACCATCGCCGACGGCTCCTACAAGATCTCGCGGCCGCTATACATCTACGTGAAGAACGCGCACCGCGACGCTATCGAGGGTCTGAACGCGCTCATCGAAGAATACATGAGCGAGGCGGCGATGGCGCCCGGCGGCTACCTCGGCGAGCGTGGCCTCGTTCCGCTGGCCGATGCCAAACGCAAGGAGGTTCAGGATGCGGTCCTGAACGCCAAGCAGTTGGTAGCGCCAAGCAGCTGATCGCGCGGTCGGCTTTGCGGTCACGATCCCGCGGGCGTCTGCCAGATTCGACGATGATCTGGCGGGGCCCCGGGCGGGACCCGATATAACGGGCGGCGGCCAAGTTCGGCACGGTGGGCAAGCGGTTCGACTGGAACAACTGTGACATGTTCGGAACGACACTCTTCGTCATTCTCGCCCTCATGGCCATCGGCTTCCTGCTTGCCCGCAGAGCCGCGGCATGCGTCGCGGCGCGTAAAGAGACGAGGCTTCATTCGCTCCCGGCCTATCACGGCGCCTTCGTCGCGCTGTGGATCGGCATCCCCGCGCTGCTGCTCGCCCTCGCCTGGGTGGCCTTGCAAGGACCGGTGATCGACCGGTTGATCGTCTCCTCCCTGCCGACACGGCTGCTGAACGGCGCGGACAGCGGCGGCATCCAGCTCCTGCTCAGCGAAATCAAGGCCATTGCCGGAGGCCAGATCTTCGGCCAGCCCGGCCCCGCGATGATGCAGGCCGCAGAGCAGTACAGCGCCTGGCATTCAATCGCGCGCTGGGCCCTGTTCGCCGCCGCCGTCGCCGCGGCCCTGGCAGGATTGGCGGTCGCGCGCGCAAACCTCTCGCCGCACTTCCGCGCCCGCCAGTCTGTCGAGCGGATCGTGAGCTGGTTCATGATCGTCTGCTCGGTGGTCGCGATCCTGACCACGCTTGGAATCGTCTTGTCGTTGGTCTTCGAGGCCAGCCGGTTCTTCGCCCGCGTGCCCTGGTACGAGTTCCTGTTCGGGCTCAATTGGGAGCCGCAGATAGCGATCCGCGCCGATCAGGTGGCGGGGCAGGGAGCCTTCGGAGCGATCCCGGTTTTCACTGGCACGCTGCTGATCTCGGCAATCGCCATGGCGGTGGCGGTGCCGATCGGCCTGCTCTCGGCAATCTATCTCGCCGAGTATGCGACACCGCGCATCCGCGTGCTGGTCAAGCCGCTGCTGGAGATCCTGGCCGGCATCCCGACAGTGGTCTACGGCTTCTTCGCGGTCCTGACGGTGGCACCGGCGTTGCGGAAGCTCGGCGCGCTGGTCGGACTCGACATGGCGCCTAACAGCGCCTTCGTGGCCGGGGCCGTCATGGGGATCATGATCATACCCTTCGTCTCGTCGCTGTCCGACGACGCGCTCCATGCGGTGCCGCGGGCGCTCCGCGACGGCGCCTATGCTCTGGGCGCCACCAGGGCCGAGACGATCACGTCGGTGTTGCTTGCCGCGGCGCTGCCGGGCATCGTCGGCGGCGTTCTGCTGGCGGTCAGCCGGGCGATCGGCGAGACGATGATCGTGGTCATGGCAGCAGGTCTCATCGCCAATCTCACCGCCAATCCTTTCGAGGCGGTGACGACGGTCACGGTTCAGATCGTGACCCTGCTGATCGGCGACACGGAGTTCGACAATCCGAAGACACTGGCGGCTTTCGCGCTCGGACTGGTGCTGTTCCTGGTGACGCTGGCTTTAAACGTGATTGCGCTGCGGATCGTCCAGAAGTATCGAGAACGCTATGAGTAGCGGGGCCATGGCCGCCCGGGTCGCAGGCAACGCATCCGCCCTGGAGTCGGGCCGGGCGCGGCGGCGCCTGCGCCGCCGGCATGCGGCGGACTTCCGCCTGCGCCTCTATGGCGTAGCTGCGATCGTGACAGCGGTGGGGCTGCTCGGCCTGCTGTTCGTCTCCCTGCTGGCAACCGGCGCCTCGTCCTTCGTCCAGACCCACGTGACATTCGACGTCGCAATAGACCCCGCACGCGTCAGTGCCGAGGATCCGGCACATGGCAACTTCCGCGCCGTCGTGCGCGACGGTTTTGCCGCCCACTTCCCGGAGGCGACGGAGCCCGCCGAACGACGTGCGCTTTTCGACATCCTCTCGAGCGGCGCGCAATACCTGCTGCGCGACCGCATCGTTGCCGACCCCTCGCTGATCGGCAGAACGATCGCCTTCTCGGCGCCGGTTTCCGACACCTTCGACCAGCTCCACAAGGGCGTCATCCCGCGCGACGTGCCGGAGAGCCAGCGCCGCGTCTCCGACCGCCAGATCGCCTGGTGGGATCAACTGATCGCAAATCGCCGGATCTCGACGCCCTTCAACTGGGCGCTGCTGTTCAATGCCGACAGCCGCTTTCCCGAGCTCGCGGGGCTCGCCGGCGCATTGGCCGGCTCGTTCTATGCGCTTCTGGTCTGCTTTCTCATCTCCTTTCCGGTGGGAATCCTGGCCGCCTGTTATCTCGAAGAATTTGCGCCCAGAAACCGCTGGACCGACTTGATCGAGGTCAACATCAACAATCTCGCCGCCGTGCCGTCGGTGGTCTTCGGCCTGCTAGGCCTGGCCTTTTTCCTCAACTTCCTCGGCCTGCCACGCTCTGCCCCGTTAGTGGGCGGCATGGTGCTGGCCTTGATGACACTGCCAACCGTCATCATCGCCACCCGCGCCGCGCTCAAGGGTGTGCCGCCTTCGGTCCGGGAAGCCGCCTATGGGGTGGGGGCCTCGAAGCACCAGGTGACGATGCATCACGTGCTGCCACTGGCGATGCCGGGAATCCTGACCGGCACCATTATCGGCCTTGCCCAGGCGCTCGGCGAAACCGCGCCCCTGCTGCTGATCGGCATGAATGCCTTCATCACCTCGGGGCCGGGTGGACTCCTCGACCCCGCGACCGCACTGCCTACGCAGATCTTCATCTGGGCCGACAGCCCGGAACGCGGCTTCGTCGCGCGAACCTCGGCGGCAATCCTGGTGCTTATCGGCTTTCTCGTCGCGATGAACCTGGTCGCCGTCTTGCTGCGGCAGAAGCTGGAGCGAAAATGGTAGCGACCGACATTTCGCGAGGCGGCGCCACGTCCGTCTTTGCCGGCAACGAAACCGATCGCCGTGGCGCTCATGCGGCAAAGATCGTCGCACGCGGCGTCGACGTACACTATGGCAACAACCACGCGCTGAAGCAGGTCGACCTTCGGATTCCGGTCAACCAGGTGTCGGCGCTGATTGGGCCCTCGGGCTGCGGCAAGTCGACCTTCCTGCGCTGTCTCAACCGGATGAACGACGTTATCGAAATCTGCCGGGTCGAGGGCGAAGTCTTTCTGGACGGCATCGACATCTACAAGAGCGGACTCGACGTGGTGCACCTCCGCGCCCGCGTCGGGATGGTCTTCCAGAAGCCCAATCCCTTTCCCAAGTCGGTTTACGACAACGTCGCCTATGGGCCGCGCATCCACGGGCTCGCCGCCACGCGCGCCGAACTCGACGAAATCGTCGAGACGAGCCTGACCCGCGCCGGTCTCTGGAAGGAAGTCAAGGAGCGGCTGCAGGAGCCCGGCACCGGCCTGTCGGGCGGCCAGCAGCAACGGCTCTGCATCGCTCGCGCGATCGCTGTCGGGCCCGAGGTAATCCTGATGGACGAGCCCTGCTCGGCGCTCGATCCGATCGCCACCGCAAGAATAGAGGAGCTGATCGACGAGTTGCGCGAGAACTTTACCATAGTCATCGTAACCCACTCGATGCAGCAGGCCGCGCGAGTCTCTCAGCGCACGGCTTTCTTCCATCTCGGTGTGCTGGTCGAAGAAGGAGTGACCGACCAGATCTTCACCGCTCCGCACGACGAGCGGACGCAAGGCTATATTACCGGCCGCTTCGGCTGAGCGGACTGGGCAAACGAGGAGAGCAGCGTGCCCGCAAAATCCGGTCATATTGTCAAGTCGTTCGACGAAGAGCTGCAGCACCTTCGCGACACAGTGGTGCGCCTCGGCGGCGGCGCCGAATCGCAGCTTGCCGACGCGGTGGCCGCGCTGTCGAAACGCAATTCTACACTCGCCGGCACGGTCATAAGCAACGACGAGACCCTCGACGCATTGGAGCGCGACATCGGCGACAGCGCAGTGCGCCTGCTGGCTCTGCGACAGCCGATGGCCAATGACCTGCGCGAGGTAGTCTCCGCGCTCAAGATTGGCAGCGATCTGGAGCGTATCGGCGACTATGCCGCGAACCTGGCCAAACGCGCGATCGCGCTCAATCAACTGCCGATGGCGCGGCCGGCCTCGGCGGTGCCGCGCATGGCGAGCCTGGCGCAATCCATCATCAAGGATACGCTCGACGCCTTTGTGCGGCGCGACGCCCAGGCAGCGATCGACGCCTGGGAGCGCGACGAAGAGCTCGATGAGATGTACAACGGACTGTTCCGCGAGCTTCTCACCTACATGATGGAAGACCCGCGCAACATCACACCCTGTACCCATCTGCTTTTTATCGCCAAAAACATCGAACGAATCGGCGACCACGCCACCAATGTCTGCGAAACCATCCACTACCTAGTGACCGGCCGACAGATCGAGGGCGGACGCCCCAAGGGCGACAAGACCTCGTTCCAGGTCGTGGCGCCAAGCCAGGGCAACCTCGACAGCGAGGGGGAGGGCAAGGAATGAAGCCGCTCGCGCTGATCGTCGACGACGAGCCGCCGCTGACCGCACTGCTGCGCTACAATTTGGAAGGCGAAGGCTTCCGGGTCGCCGAAGCGCACGACGGCGAAGAGGCACTTATGCTTGCCAAAGAGGACCCGCCGACCGTCATCCTTCTCGACTGGATGCTGCCGATGCTCTCCGGCATCGAGGTCTGCCGTCAGCTGCGGCGCCTGCCGGCGACCCGCGAGGTGCCGATCATCATACTGACCGCGCGCGGCGAAGAAGGCGACAAGGTGCGCGGTCTCGACAGTGGCGCCGACGACTACATCACCAAGCCTTTCTCACCGGCCGAGCTGATCGCTCGTATCCGAGCCGTCATGCGGCGCAGCCAGCCGGGCCTGTCGCAGGAGCTCTTGACCTTCGCCGATCTCGAAATGGACCTCGCCGGCCACCGGGTACGACGCAACGGCCGCGAGGTGCATCTCGGCCCGACCGAGTTCCGCCTGCTGCGCCATCTGCTGGAGCATGCCGGGCGGGTCTTCAGCCGCGAGCAGCTGCTGGACGCGGTCTGGGGACGCGACGTCTATGTCGAGCCGCGCACCGTCGACGTCCACATCCGGCGCCTGCGCAAGGCGATCAACGACGGCGACAGGCCCGACCTGATCCGCACAGTGCGCTCGGCCGGCTACGCGCTCGACCAACCGACGGTCGTCAATTAGGCGGCCGGACAAAGGAGCCAGCTCCGCTCAACCGGCGAGAGCCTTGCGGTAGATCGCCTCGGCCTGGGAGCCGAAGACCGCGAAGATCACTTTGCTCGGCAGCGCGTTCTTTTCCAGGTGCCGGCGCACCGTCTCGACCGCGATTCGGGTTGCCGGCCCGAGCGGGAAGCCGTAGATGCCGGTCGAGATCGCCGGGAAGGCGAGGCTGGCGAGCCGATGCCATGCCGCGAGGTCGAGGCTCGACGTGTAGGCCGCGGCGAGCAGGCGCTCCTCGTCATCGGTGCCGCCTTGCCAGCGCGGACCGACCGCGTGGATGACCTGTCTCGCCTTCAGCTCGAAGCCCAGCGTCATGCGCGCGCCGCCGGTGGGACAACGGCCGATCTTCGCGCAAGCCGCCGCCAGCTCCGGCCCGGCCGCCCGGTGGA